>ONOC01000009.1 GCA_900319355.1 uncultured Eubacteriales bacterium
AAAAAGAAATGACGACAATCGAAGCTACAATGAACAAGGCAGCCGGGATCTGATTCCTGACTGCCTTTTCTTTTTAAATCATCTGAAAATGTATGAACGCATCCTTGATGGCTTTTCTCTTATCCTCCGGACACTGAGGAACTCTGTTCCCCTCCGTCTTCGGAAGATTATAATTGATCCTCTCCACAATTCCGCATTCTCTTTTGACCTGGGCGATATAAAGGTTTGAAACCTTCAGCCCGAATTTTTCCAACACGTAGGACTTGATTTCTTCATAGGTTGCCTTGGTTTCCGCACTGGATACTTCAAGTTCTGAAATATCCAGATCCACTTCAATTGTCGTGTCCGGTTTGCGTTGGGACAAAAGGCAAACCGTCTCGACGTGTACCGTACCGAAAAAATTCTCGTATGGCTGAACCTTTTTCACCTGAAATCCCCCGTCTGCGAGGATCCGCAGATCCCGCGCCAGGGTAGCCGGATCACAGCTCACGTATACTGCTTTTTCCGGATTCATCCGGATGATTGTGTCCAGCAGCGTCCGGTCGCAGCCCTTCCTCGGCGGATCAACGACTACGACATCCGCATGGATCCGGCGCTCGCGGTAAAGCCGCGGCACCACTTCCTCCGCTCTTCCGGCAAAAAATTCCGCATTTCCGATGCCGTTCAGTTCCGCATTTTGCCTGGCGTCACGGACGGCTTCCGGAACGATCTCCACACCGATCACTCTTTCAGCCTTTCTCGCCAGAAACAGAGAGATCGTTCCGATGCCGCAGTACAGGTCCATCACCGTTTCCTGCCCGGTGAGTCCGGCATCCTCCAGGACCTCCTGATAGAGACGCTCTGTCATGTCATGGTTCACCTGATAAAATGACCTCGGAGAAATATGATACATCACCTCTGTCCCGTCAAGAGGCGGGCGAAGTATATCCGTGACATATCCTCTGCCCCACAGAACCTCAGTATTTCCTGTCAGAACCACATTGGTCCGCTCCGTATTGCTGCTGTACGTGATGCCGGTCATGCCGGGCACCTGTCTCAGCCGCTGTACGAGGTCATCCTGTGCGGGGATTTTATGCCCGTTAATCACCAGGCAGACCAGAATTTCGCCTGTCGCAAACCCCTTTCTGATCATCAGATGGCGCACCAGTCCCTTTCCCGTACGCTCATCAAAGGCTCTGATGTGATGATCTTCCATCCATCCCAGAACTTCATGCCGGATGATCTTGTTTTCCTCTGGAGCCAGCAGACAGTCCTCACAGGGGATGACCGAATGCGTCCTTCCTGCAAAAAATCCGGCTGTCGGTCTTCCGTCTTTTCCTTCCGCGATCGGATAAATGGTTTTATTTCTGTACCGGTAAAGCTTTTCCGGTACTCTGATCGGCCGGACCAGAGACGCGGCATCCTCAAATCCGCCGATTCTTTCCAGGTCGTCTGTCACCTTTTTCATCTTCATGGCCGCCTGTGCTTCCGGCTTCATGGCCTGAAGCTGACATCCGCCGCACTGCCTCGCCATGGGGCATGCCGCCTCCTGCCTGTCAGAAGACGGATGAATCACACGGATCAGACGGCCGTAGGCAAAACGCTTCTTTACTTTGACAAGAAGCACCTCAGCCTGATCACCCGGCACCGTATCCTTGACAAATACCGTGAAGCCCGCATCGGGTCCGACGGAGATTCTGCCGATCCCTTCCCCGTCCTGTCCGATATCCAGGACATCAACCGTCACTTTTTCGTTCTTTTCCAACTCTCTCCCTCCGGATGATTTATAAAGAAAGCCGCCGCATGACAGCGTCGGCTTTATCGTTATTTCTTTTAAAAATCAGCGGTTTCTTTCAGCATGCTCTGCCGGCGGTCAGCTCAGATTGGACAGATCACCGGTTCTTCGGATATTGGAATCAAGAATTTTGTTGAATCCAAGCCACTCGCTGTCAGGCTTCTGTGCATTTGCCCTGAACAGCTCCGTCACCGTTTCCAGACGGGCATCGGCATTATCCGCAAAGTTCAGCGCCATGGCTTCCGCAAGCGCCGGTTTTTTCGGAGATCCGTACTCGTATTCCCCGTGATGAGCCAGTATACAGTGCTTCAGGTCCGATTCAAGCTCGGCCGGAAATCCCGGAATCTCTTTCGCGGCGTCGTGAATCATTTCCGCGCCGATGGTGATATGGCCGAGAAGCTGTCCGTCATCGGTATAATCGTTTTTCGGGAAGGCTGAAATTTCCCGCGTTTTTCCGATGTCGTGACAGATGGCCGCCGTCAGCAGCAGATCCTTATTCAGCACCGGATAGGTTCTGCAGAAAAAGTAACAGAGATTCGTCACATAAACCGTATGCTGCAGCAGGCCGCCTACAAAGGCATGATGAATCGTTTTGGCTGCGGAAGCATTTTTAAAAACTCTGACAAAATCTTCATCATCGACAAAGAAATGATTCAGCAGCTGCTTCAGATAAGGATTTTCCACCTTGTCAATAAATTTGAGCAGTGTTTCATACATTTCATCGATATTGTACGGGCTCTTCGGAAGATAATCCGCGGTATCGTACTCACCTTCGGCAGCCCTGCGGACGCGCGACAGTGAAATCTGCAGCGCTCCGTTGAACCGGGACACGCTGCCTACCACGTCCACATAATCAAGAGCGTCAAAATCGTCGATGGCCGCAGAATCGGGTTCCCAGATTTTGCAGTCAATGGATCCCGTT
This sequence comes from uncultured Eubacteriales bacterium, assembly GCA_900319355.1. Classification (GTDB taxonomy): domain Bacteria; phylum Bacillota; class Clostridia; order Lachnospirales; family Lachnospiraceae; genus Bilifractor. The sequence continues at coordinate 2,697 of ONOC01000009.1, forward strand.
TTGTCCATCAGGATGACGTTATTATACTCTCTTCCGTTTTTAGCGGTCGCTGTCGTCTTTGACTTCACGAGATAGATCCCGCTGACCTTCATTCCCTCATTCATTTCCTGAATGTAAAGCATACCATACTCCTGTCTTTCTTATGCTCAGCGCTCACTCACGGCTGTGGAAAAGCTTACCTGCTCATAACCGTCCGCACCTTTGCGCATGGCACTGACCGTGACGACCTCACCCGGGGACAGCGAATTCAGCAGATTCTGATAATCTTTGAAGGTATGAATCTGTGTACCTGAAATATCGGTAATGACGTCATACACCTTGATGCCCGAAAGCATGGCCGGCGAATTGTCATCCACGGACGTCACCAGAAGTCCTTCCGGCATGCCGTTCTGTCTGGAAATGGCATCCGTAACATCCTGTCCTCTGATGCCGACATAGGGAATCGGCTCATTGTTGGACAGTTCCTCAATCAGACTCTTGATGTCCGAGATACTGAGACAGATGACCGTTTCTCCGTTATCTGCGCTGAGACTCTGATCAATGATGCCGACCACATCTCCGTTCAGATTGATGAGAACGCCGCTGCCCTCCGCGCTCCCCTTGATATCCGTCGTCAGAAGACCACAGGTGCAGTCCGTGAGGAACGCCGTGCCGCTCACTGAAGTCACCGCACCGAACGCAACGGAATCACTATACCCCGCCGGACTGCCAAGTGCAAGTACCGGCTGTCCGGTTGTCACGATGTAAGAGTTGCCCAGGTTTGCGATGGAGATCTGATTCAGCGTTGTCTGATTCATCTGATCCAGCGGGACATAAATGATACAGAGTCCGGTATTCGGATCCTGTTTTCTGAAATGCGCTTCAGCAGTGGCATCATCGCTGAAAGTCACCTGGATTGTCTCCGCATCCTGAATGGCCCGGTATTCCGTGAGAATGTACAGCTGAGTGCTGTTCTCAGCAATGATCAGTCCTTCCTTCACGCTGGTACTGGTAATGTTTTCCTGGAAATAATCGGTCTCGCTGCTGATTCCGGTAACCTTTACCAGAGATCCGGATGACTTATCCGCGATGTCCATCATATCACTGTAGAGTCTGCTGTACTCCTCCAGTGTGATGCCGCTGTCCGCTGCCACAGCGCCCGCTGAAGGAGAATCGGATGCCGCTGAAGAAGTGCTGACGGAAGAGCTTCCCGTCTCTGATCCGCTGCGGTCCTTTGTTACTGAAGACGAAGCCGTATCGCTGCCGGAATCCGCTGACCGGTCGGATACCGCGTTCTCCCCGTCAGAGGTGTCTTCTGAAGTGCTTTGATGTTCCGACCGGCTTTCTGCCTCTGTGACCTCCTCCGATGAAGAAGCAGAAAGCGCCGTTACGCTCTCCTGTGCGGAGGGTTTCTCATCCTTCTGAATGGATATCATGCCTCCGGACTTGTGAGACGCATAGGCCTGACGCAGTTCAGGCACCATCCGTACGAGCACAGCTGCCGCGATCAGGCCGATCAGTACGCCTGAGATAATAATCCAGAGAAAACGAATGACAATTTTTTTCCAGTCGACAGGTTTCTTGCGAATCACCTGATCCATAAAACGATATTCAGAATCGGAAAGTTTCTTTTTGTCCTGCCCACTGAGGTTCTGTTCAGACTTATTCGGTTCCATAGTTCAGGCGGAGCCCCTTTGCTCCGGCAATGATCAGTATTTATTCACTGACAGGTATAAATATCACTCATCATGACTGAAAAACAGCCAATATGAACTATATCAGATGAATATGAACTTTTTATGAATTCCACGTGAACCCTCATGTCATATCTGGTGCCGCTGTGACAGACCGTACCGGTTGAGATTCTGACGCTGCCGGAGCCCGGGCCGGTGCCCCGGCGCACACAAAGACTTTCATATCCGCCGTTTTTAAGGTAAAATATAGAAGCTATGAATGAAAAATCTCTGAAAACACTGGAATACGGAAAAATCATACAGATGCTGAAGGAGCGCGCTACCTCCCCGGCCGGCAGACAGAAGTGTGAATCCCTGCTCCCATCGGACCGTCTGTCCGAAATAAAAAGAATGCAGCAGGAAACTTCTGATGCGCTGGCAAGGATCACCCGCTCCGGCAGTATTTCTTTCGGCAGTGCCGGAATGATCGGGCCTTCTCTGAAGAGACTGCAGGTGGGCAGTGCCCTCTCCCAGACAGAACTTCTTGCCATTGCCGATCTTCTCGACAATACAGACCGCGTCAGGATGTACGGTCAGCATGATGATCAGAACAGCAGCAGCGATTCGCTGGATCCGATTTTTTCACTGCTGGACCCGGTGCCTGCTCTCTCGGCGGATATCCGGCGCTGCATCCTCTCCGAAGATGAGATCAGTGACGACGCGAGTCCGAAACTGCGCCAGATCAGAAGACAGATCGATGCTTCCGGAGAAAGGATTCATTCTCAGCTGACTTCCATGATCAACGGACCTCTGCGCACCTCGCTGATGGATCCGGTAATCACCATGCGTGACGGCAGGTACTGCCTCCCTGTCAGAGCTGAGAATAAAAATGCTGTGCCCGGCATGGTTCATGATCAGTCTTCCACCGGTGCCACGCTTTTTATTGAGCCGATGGCCGTCGTGAAGCTGAACAATGACATCCGGGAGCTGCAGTCACAGGAAAAACAGGAAATCGAGAGAATCCTGGCGGCTCTGTCTGAGGAAGCGGCCGCTCACACCGAAGAGCTGACCTATGACCTTGAGAACATGGCCGAGCTTGATTTTATCTTCGCGAGAGCCACGCTGGCGGCAGATATGAAGGCAACCATGCCGGAATTCAACGAGGAGGGACGCATCGTGCTTCATAAGGCACGCCACCCTCTCATCGACCGCAGAAAGGTCGTGCCGATTGACATCAGTCTCGGAACCACCTTTGATCTGCTGGTTATCACGGGTCCGAACACCGGAGGCAAAACGGTGTCGCTGAAAACGGTCGGCCTGCTGACGCTGATGGGCGAATCAGGGCTTCACATTCCGGCTGAAGCGCATTCGGAGCTTGCTCTCTTCAGGGAAGTTTATGCCGATATAGGAGATGAACAGAGCATTGAGCAGTCGCTCTCTACCTTCTCTTCTCACATGAAAAACATTGTCTCCTTCCTGGACAGAGCGGACGGGGATTCCCTTGTTCTCTTTGATGAGCTCGGCGCCGGAACGGACCCGACCGAGGGTGCCGCTCTGGCGATTTCCGTGCTGGACGACCTGCACCGGCGTCATGTGCGCACCATTGCCACAACACATTACAGCGAGTTAAAAATCTACGCTCTCACCGAAGACGGCGTAGAAAACGGAAGCTGTGAATTTGATGTCGCGACCCTGCGCCCCACCTACCGTCTGCTGATCGGCGTGCCCGGAAAAAGCAACGCCTTCGCCATCTCGAAGCGCCTCGGTCTGCCGGACCGTATCATTGATGACGCATCGGCGAGAATCGGCGAGCAGGATAAATCTTTTGAGGATGTACTGACAACCCTGGAACAGAACAGGATTGCCCAGGAAAACGAACAGCAGGCACTGAACCGTCAGAAGGAGCAGCTGGAAAGACGCGAAAAACAGCTGCATGACCGTGAGCGCCGGCTGGAGGAGAAAAAAGACGCTGTCCTTGAGAAGGCCAATGAAGAGGCGCATGCCGTCCTTCAGGAAGCCAAGGATTATGCTGATAAGACCATGAAGGACTTCCGCCGCTTCGGAAAAGCCGGCGTCAATGCTGACGAGATGGAGCGGAAGCGCACGGCTCTCCGGCAGGAGATGACCCGTACGGAAAAGAAAATGGCTGTGAAGCCGAAACCGCAGAAGGCGCACCGCCGGCTCGAGGCAAAGGATCTGCACAGAGGCGACCGCGTCCGGATCCTGAGTCTCAATCTCACCGGTACGGTGAGCTCGATGCCCGACGCAAAAGGCAACCTGTTCGTACAGACGGGAATTATCCGGACCCGCGTCAATATAAGTGATCTGGAGCCTGCCGAGGAAGAAGACAGCCGTACCGCCTCCGGCAGGGACCGCGGCCGCGTCACCGGCACCGGTTCCGTGCGCATGCAGAAGGCGCTTCATGTATCATCGGAGATCAACCTGCTCGGCAAAACGGTCGACGAGGCTGTCGCCGAGCTTGACAAATACCTGGATGATGCTTATCTGGCCGGACTGAAGTCTGTCCGCATCATTCACGGGAAAGGCACCGGCGCACTGCGGAAGGGCATCCACGAGTACCTGCGCGGACAGCGGCATGTCGACGATTTTCATCTCGCGGAATACGGCGAGGGAGATGCCGGCGTCACCATTGTTGATTTCCGGAAATAAACAGACTCTCCGGCGGCAGGTCCGGAATCGAAAGGATATTATGGCAGAAAAAGAAAAAGTGCTGATTGTAGACGATGACGAGAATATTGCCGAGCTGGTATCTCTGTATCTGACAAAAGAATGTTTTGAGTGCCGGATCGCAAATGACGGTGAGACGGCGCTGAAGGACGCAGCTGCCTTCCATCCCGACCTGATTCTTCTGGATCTGATGCTGCCGGGCATGGACGGATACGAGGTATGCCGTGAAATCCGCCACAAATCAAATGTCCCGATCATCATGCTCTCCGCGAAGGGCGAGGTTTTTGACAAGGTCCTCGGCCTTGAGATGGGTGCCGACGACTATATCATCAAGCCTTTTGATTCCAAGGAGCTTGTCGCCCGCTGCAAGGCAGTACTCCGCCGCTTCCAGGTGACGGAAAAGCCGGCGGAAGAAAAACCTGCCGCGCGTCCGCAGAAGTACGTCGAATATCCGGATCTGTCCGTGAATCTGACCAACTATGCCGTGATCTGCAGGGGCAGGACCATCGACATGCCTCCGAAGGAGATCGAGCTTCTGTACTTTCTTGCATCTCAGCCGAATCAGGTATTTACCCGTGAGCAGCTGCTCGATCACATCTGGGGATACGAATATGTCGGTGACACCAGGACCGTCGATGTGCATATTAAAAGGATCCGTGAAAAAATCGGTGAGACGGAGCACTGGGCCGTGACAACGATCTGGAGTGTCGGCTATAAATTCGAAGTGAGGAACTGACAGATACTGATGAAACACAGTCTGATGACCAAAATGATACTGATCATTGTCGCCGTGGGTGTGATCGGCTTTGCCCTGATTTCCACAGTGGCGGCTTCCCGGATCGAAAAGAAGCTGATTCTGTCAGAAAGCCGTGATATGTACCGGGAAGCTTCTTCGATCGCCGGCGATAAGTCCCTGCTGACTCTCTCGTCACTGAACAGCACCGACGGGGAAAGCGACGGGATCAGGAACCTTTATGACAGCCTCTGCAACGTCGCTCTTTATCAGGACTGCGAAATCTGGCTCATCAGCGAAAACGGCACCGTCTATCTGAACACGACCAGACCGCTCACAGAATCAGAAAAAACCGTCATCAGCGATTTTGATCCGGTGAAGCTCGGGGCGGATTATTACACAGTGGGAAATTTCTTCAATTATTTCGATGAAACGCACCTGAGTGTGATGGTTCCTGTCGCTTCCGGGATGAATATCAGGGGTTATGTGGCGATTCATGCCAGTATGAGTAAAATTGAAAACCAGCGGGAAATGATCGTCCGCCAGATGGATCTGATCTGCTTCATCGGCTATCTGGTCTTCATCGGCGTCTATGTACTCTTCTATTTCATGGTCATGCACCCGATGAAAAAAATCATGACCGGCATTCATCATTATGCCGACGGTGATCTGAAATACAATATACCGGTGAAATCAGATGACGAGATGGGATCCTTGGCTTCCTCGCTGAACTATATGTCCGACGAGATCAATAAGAGCGGTGAATACCAGAAGCAGTTCATTGCGAACGTTTCTCATGACTTCCGCTCGCCGCTCACCTCGATGCGCGGATTTCTCGAAGCGATTCTGGACGGCACCATCCCACCGGAAAATCAGGAACATTATCTGAAGATTGTCCTCGGTGAAACAGAGCGCCTGACCAAACTGACGAACGGCATTCTCACCCTGAATACGATGGACCAGAAGAAGAATCTGCTGAATATCACAAATTTTGACATCAATACCGTCATCAGAGACACAGCAGAGACCTTTGAGGGCATCTGCCGGCCGCGCCAGATTTCCATCCGCCTGCTTCTCACAGGAGATGAACTGATGGTATCCGCCGACCGTGAAAAAATCCAGCAGGTCATCTACAACCTTGTGGATAATGCCATCAAATTCAGCAGAGACGGCTCCTATATTGAAATAAAAAGCGATCTGCGCCATGACAGGGTGTTTGTCTCCGTGAAGGACCACGGCGTCGGCATCCCGAGCGCCTCCATCAATAAGATCTGGGACAGATTTTACAAGACGGATGCCTCCCGCGGCCGGGAAAAGAAAGGCAACGGACTGGGGCTTTCCATCGTCAAAGAAATCATTTCACAGCACAAACAGAATATCACGGTTATCAGCACTGAGGGAGCAGGCACGGAATTTGTCTTCTCTCTCGACACGCCGGAGGACGCATAACTGCCGGTCACTGTCCGGTGCCGGACCGATACCGGGCAGTGACCGGACAGTGACCGGCGATAACAGTATGTATTACCGGCAACTACAGAATGAGAAGGCTGTCTGCCTGCGGTTTGTCAAGAAAACGGATTTCCTCTCCGTTCCGCAGCAGACGGTCTTTTTTGTCTGTTGTGACGCCCGCGACAGCGGCATGTATGCCGTTTTCAGCGAGTTTCCGGACCAGCCTGTGTCCATCCCGCGCCGCGATCAGGAGACTTCCTCCGGACAGTATTTCGTAGGGATTCATGCCAAAAAATTCGGTGATTTCGACCGTCTCCTGCCGGATCGGTATCGCCCTCAGATCAATGTCCAGTCCGATACCGCCCCGCTCCGCAAATTCCCAGAGTGCTCCGAAAATACCGCCTCTGCTGACATCCCGCATCGCTTCGGCGCCGCAGCGTTCCGCGATTTCAGCCTCTTTTCTTACGGAAAGAAGCGATTTCATCCCGGCGGCTTCTGTCAGAAAATGCTCCGAAAAACGGCTTCTCAGTTCATTATGCCGCCGCTCTGCCAGCATCCAGGTTGCCTCCATGCCGACCCATTTGGTGATCACGATATCCATGCCCGGATGCGGCCTGTCATCCCTTACCGCAAGACAGTTTTTATTCTCCGGCAGATCCGCCTTCTTCTGAAGGTCCGTCTTCTCCAGTCGGTTTATCTTCTCCTGCCGGTTTATCTTCTCCTGCCGGTTCATGTCTGCTTCATCCGGTTTCTCATCAGTCACCGGAGCCGCACGGCGAAAGCCGACAGCGGTCACTGTCAGCACCGGAACCGTCACGGCATCCGTGACTTCCGTATGTCCGCCGGCGATTTCCGCTCCTTCTTCCAGCGCAGCCTCATCGGCGTCGCGGATAATCTGCCTTAATTCTTCCTCTTCTGTGTCCACAGGCAGACACAGAGACAGCATGACGCATGACGGCGCAGCGCCGGAAGCCGCCAGATTATTCAGTGCGGTGATCACCGCAGCCCTCCCGATCTGTCCGGCATCTCCTGCCATCGGATCCGAAGACAGCACACAGAGTTCTCCCTGATTCACAAGAAGGGCCGCACAGTCGTTTCCGACTGCCGGTCCCTTCTGAATATCACTGTTCTTTCTGTGAATCAGCCGGAGAACTGATCTTCTGAGTACAGCTTCGGGAAGTTTTCCCTTTCTCAGCATCAGTCATTTCCCTCCGGTTATTTATTTCGGCCCGGATCGTTACATCACGAATCCGTTACAGAGCCATTGTATACAGCGCTCTGCACATCACTGAGTCTGCCGCCCTGAATAGCAGCAGAAATACTTGCTATCGTCGACTGCGTCGCATTTCCGATGCCGACCGTATACGTAAGCGGCATCATGACATACACAGACGTTGAAACCAGATCTCTCGATTCTTCCTCGCCATCAACGGTGACAACCTTGTACAGATTCGCCGAGATGCCCGGGATACCGCCGCTCATGGCGATATAGCCGAGTGAATAGGCACTGCTCTCGATAAACTTCGTCTCAATATCTTCCGGATCCGACTGTTCACTCACATAGGTAACTTTGCGGTTGGAAGGCCGGTATTCCTGTCCGTAGATATTAAAGGTCACAACGCCGTCAGCGGCTTTCCCTTCGATATAAATCGGTTCTTTCGTATTGTTCACGAACTTGAAATCCCAGATCGTGCTTGTATCATTTGTGATGGATGCGTCAAAGCCGGGATCCACATAGGCAATTTTGTGTGAATGGTTGTGACGCTCCGTCACCTCAAGCTCCGCACCGAGCACCGCATCATAGAGTGTGGAGGAAACCTGGCAGATACCGCCGCCGAAGGTCTCTACAATCTGGCTGCCGCTGTAGGAAGCACCCGGTCTGAATCCGCAGGCTTCCGTCGTCGGTCCGATCGCATCATCCGTTGAGAATTCCTCTCCCGGATACACCACATGTCCATTGATATGTGCTGTCGCCAGCTCAATGTTCGTCGCATGATCCTCATCGCTGGTGTCATACTCCGTCGTGGCGGTGCCGAGGAGATCCGTGATCGTAGAAAGATCCTCCGTCGTATCCTCGTATGGCGTGATATCCGCATCCAGCGCTACACCGCCGTCTCCGCCGTGCCATTCGCTGCTGATATAGGCCATGATTTTTGCCACAGAGGCGTCCTCATTCACGGATACGCCGTCTGTACCGTCCGTCAGGGTAAAGGTGTAATCGTCGTTCAGGATCAGTCCGTTGGACTTCGGTTCACAGTTCAGGTTGCCCATGTACTGTTCCAGTGTGGACCGTACGGAAGCTTCATCCGCAGCCAGATCCAGGCAGAGAACAATGGGGCCGTCGGTACTGAGCTTTCTGTCCGCCAGAAAACGCTTGAAAATATTGCCCTGATTCCCGACGGAAACGGCCTCCTGCGCCACCAGACGGTTGGTATAGGTCACGCCAAGGCTTGCTGCCGTCACGTTGACACTGCGGCTGCCGGCATAAAGTGTGATCGTATCCTGACCGATTTCGATCATCCTTTTGTCGATCGCGTCCTGTATCTGCTTCAGCGTCATACCGGTGACATCAATATCATCGACGTATACGCCGAATTTTCTGTCATAGGTGCCGGCATCGGACGAACCGGATGAAGCGGTCAGATTCTCTGATGTGACATTCGTATCACCGGCGGAAGACGCCGCTGAAGAACCTGTCTCTGCCGCGTCTCCCGAAGCCGAAACAGCCGCCACACTTTCACCTGTGATGGCACTGTCTGTGGCATCCGCATAGACTGCCGCGACAGCCAGACCTACAACCATCATGGCGATCAGGATGATCGCAATAACCGCTGTAACTCTCTGTCTGCGCCTGATTTTTTTCTCCCGTGCTGTTAATTTACTGTTTTCTTTCATTCTTCTCCTGCATCAGTTCTTTGCAGCGCGGAGTTTCTCATAAACCTCCATCACTGCATCTCTGTCCGGCATCGCAGGAATGGCACCGCGCTTCTGCACACACAGTCCCGCGACTGCATTGGCATAGAGCACGAAGTCCTCTGCCTGCTCCTTTGTCAGATCCTCCGGACGGACATTCTGTGTCGCCATACCGTAAAGGAAACCGCCCCAGAATGAATCACCCGCTCCTGTCGTATCAACGACTTTACCTCTGAGTGCCGGCTCATGGATTTCAAAGTTCTTTGTTCTGAGCATCGCGCCGTCGCCGCCAAGGGTGACCACCACGCATTTCACGCCATGATCAAGAAGATAAGCCGCAGCCTCATCGGGATCATCTTTCCCGGACACAAGACCTGTTTCCTCATCAGAAATCTTCATCAGATCCACATAAGGGATCATGGAACGGATCTGTTCCTCTGCCGCCGCCCTGTTTTTCCAGAGCGGTGCGCGGTAATTCGGATCATACGAAATAACCGCTCCCGCCTTTCTGGCGCGCTGCACGGCAAAATTCGTCGCGCTTCTCGCCGGCTCATCCGTCAGCGAAAGGGAACCGAAATGAAAAATCTTCGTGTGATCAAGAAGATCCGTATTCACTTCCTCCGGACGGATCATGGTGTCCGCGCCCGGCTTTCTGGCGAAGGAAAATGTTCTGTCTCCGTTATGCAGTTCCACAAAGGCAAGTGTCGTAAATACATCCGGATCGACGACGAGTCCCTCCGTACTTACATGCTGCTCTTCCAGCGTGCTCTTCAGCAGCGCGCCGTGCATATCATCACCGACCTTGCCGATAAATGCGGTTTTCAGGCCCATCTTCGAAGTCGCCACAAGAACATTTGCCGGCGCTCCTCCGGGATTCTGCTCAAAAATCGTATGACCGCTTTCGCCCTTTCCACAGGGTGTAAAATCGATCAGAAGTTCTCCCATGGCTACGATATCATACATAATTTCGACCCCCGTATTATGCTTTGTCATATCGATGCTTACGATATTTTATCCCAGATTATCTCTGTTGTCCAGCAGGTCACACAGAATCCGGGCTGCGGACGAGTAAAAAAATACCGGAAACCTGTCGAAGCCAGATTTCCGGTTCTTTATCGAGCGCGAGACGGGATTCGAACCCGCGACCCCGACCTTGGCAAGGTCGTACTCCACCCCTGAGCCACTCGCGCATGATCTGTTCAGTTCTTTTTCGCTCGAACTGACGATGAATATAATACTTCACCGTCTCATAATTGTCAACCCCATATTTCGGGAAATTGTCATCCGGCGCCTGACGAACCCGGGAAGACTTCTGCTCCGTTGCTCAGAACTGCCGTCAGAATATAACGGTTATCCGGAAAATGCTTTCCTGATGCGTGTTCAAGCCGGATCAGATCCACATCGACCCAGAGCTCCTCTGCCGCCGTCGTGATATGCGCAAACATCGCACCGAAGCTCAGAAGCTCCTGGTGATGATGATCCATGGATTCTGACCGGTGCTTTCCGGAAAATACATGTATTCTGTTTCCCGTGACGACGAACCGCCACGGCTGGGAATTGTTCACTGAAGGCGCAAGCCTTGCCGCTCTGAGAATCATCTGTGTCCATTCCTCCGGCTGTTCTTTCATGTAACAGATTTTTTCCAGAGGGTATCTTCGGTATTCGCTCTCCTGCCTCGTCAGTGAGCCACGGGGCCTGCCGAAGGTCATCAGTCCCATGACCTGAAGTTCTCCTTTTCTGACATAGTTTTTTCTGACGGCAGTATTGGACAGGATACAGGAGCCGAGTCCCAGCGTGACCAGATAGAGCGCCATCTTCTCCATCCTGTATCCGATATTCATCAGATCATTGACACAGCTCTCGGAATAAAAAATCAGATAATACGGACCCTCAGGTTCTCCGGGCATCACGAAATGGATTTTTTTCTGTGTGCCGTCGTACACCGTCATCGCCGTATTAATCTCACCGAAGACATCGGGGATCTCATTAAAATAATGTGAGATCTCACTCAACGTATCCTCGCTGATTCTGTCTTTTGTATATTTCCTTACCGATCTTCTTGAGAAAATCGCCTCATACGTATCCATATGCGCATGTCCCGTCCGTTTGCTCTCCGCTGCCGTTCCCGTTCACCGAAATTTACCGTGAGATCATCATCTATATGCCGGAAAAGCCATCTTTCATTTCCGGCCGAGAAGGCAGATACATTCTGTCGACCTTGTCCATGGGAACATGTCCACAGGCCAGGCCTCTTTCGCCGCATATCCTTCTCTTCGGAATATCCGGAGATCCCGGCCAAGCGTTTCCGGTTCACATGAGATATAAACAATCCGGGAAGGCGATGCGCCGGCAGCCGCGTGAATGAACTTCTCTGTACTGCCGGTCCGGGGCGGATCCATGAAGATCACGTCAAAGTGCTCTCCTCCGGCCGTGGATTTTTCGAGAAAATCCCCCGCATCATCTTCATAGAAGGTAATATTTTTTATTCCGTTCCTCCGTGCATTCACTGCGGCATCCCTGACAGCAGCGCCGTTCAGTTCAACGGAGGTTACAGACCCCGCTGCAGAGGAGGCGATGATGCCGATGGTACCGATACCTGAATAGGCATCGAAAACGCGCTCCGCCCCTGTCAGCCGGGCGAGGTCGACAGCCTTCCGGTAGAGCACTTCCGTCTGCACGGGATTGATCTGATAAAACGATGTCGGCGAAATCCTGAAAATTCTGCCGCAGAGCGTATCCTCGATATAGCCCTTCCCGTAAAGAACGATATTTCTCGTGCCCAGCACCATGCTGGTCCGTCTGTCATTGATATTGAGGACGACCGAAGTGATCTCCGGATGTCTGCGGCGGAGCACCCTGACGAAGTTGTTCTTCGACGGAAAGACCGGCGAAGCGCATACCAGAACCACCAGTACCTCACCGCTTGTTTTCCCGACTCTGACCAGCACATGCCGGAGCAGTCCGGATCCTCTGTCTTCGTCATATACCGGGATCCGGAAGGACGGGAGGAGACCGCGTATGGTGTTGATGATCTCATCCGCTTTTTCATCCTCGATCAGACAGGACGTCACCGGGATCACATGATGCGTTCCCTCTTCATAGATACCGGAAACGATTTTGCCGTCACGATGCCGCTGAAAAGCCGCACTGACCTTGTTTCTGTAATGGAACGGATGCGCCATGCCGGCAACCGGATGCACGTCGATGCCCTCCCCGAGCATCTTCCGCACATAGCCGTGTTTCTTTCTGAGCTGTTCCTCATAAGTCAGATCCAGATACGCACATCCGCCGCATTTCCTGCTGATCCTGCACAGGCGCTGTCCTCCTGAAGCCTTCTCCCGGGATTCGCTCTGACTGCGTTCTCCTGAAGCCTTCGTACGGGACTCGCTCCGGCTGTGTCCGCCCGAAGCCTCCTTCCCGCCTTCGCTTCGTCTGCTCTCTTCATGCTTGCTTCTGTCGTTCTTCCGGGCATCCGCTTTCAGATGATCCTGCGGTGCATGAAATTCATAGTGCATCTGATTTCTGTTCGAGCTGTTCTTCTCCATGTTTTCCTGTCCGAAATTTTCCATTTCGAATTTCCTGACTGTCATAACCCCCGGGGCACTCGATATCCTGCCGCCCGGATTCCTTCTTACCTGAAATCCGGTGTGCCGTACATTTCGTAAGGTGTGATCTGATAGATATAATAGTTGATCCAGTTTGCATACAGTGCTGCGGATGTGGCCCGCCATCTCAGCACCGGTTTCTCATCCGGATTGTCATTCGGAAAATAGTTCTTCGGAAGAGCAATGTTCTCGCCCTTCTTCAGATCACGCCGGTATTCTTTCGCAAGTGTCAGCCTGTCATACTCCGGGTGGCCCTGGACGAAGATTTTTCTTCCCTCATCTGCCATGCCGAGGAAAAATCCTGCCTCCTCGGAATCGGCAAGAATCGTGACGTCTTTGCACTTCTTCAGCTCCTTCAGCGGAATCTCGGTATGGCGTGAATGCGGGCACCAGAACTCGTCATCAAATCCGCGGACAAGCGGAATCTTCCGGTTGTGCACGCGATGCCGGAACAGGCCGAACATTTTTTCCTGAAGCATTCTTTTTCTGATGCCGTAAAAATGATAAATGGCAGCCTGCGCTCCCCAGCACTGATACATGGTTGAGGTCACATGGCCTTCTGACCAGTCCATGATTTCCGTCAGTTCATCCCAGTAGTCGACCTGCTCAAATTCTATTTTCTCGATCGGCGCACCGGTGACAATCATGCCGTCGAAATAACGGTCTCTCACATCGGCGAAGGTCACATAAAATTCGTTGATATGGCTGATGGCCGCTTTGTTCTTCTGGTGATGGGTAGCCGGGATCATAAAGGTGATGTTGAGCTGCATCGGCGAATTGGAAAGACAGCGGAGAAGCTGAAGTTCCGTGTCCTCCTTCAGCGGCATCAGATTCAGAATCAGAATCTGCAGCGGCCGGATATCCTGATGCGTCGCACGGTTCTCATCCATCACAAAAATATTTTCATTTTCCAGCACTTCCTTCACCGGAAGATCATTCTGTACTTTAATCGGCATAACTGAATATTCCCTTCTGCTGCTCTGTCTTTATCTTTCTCCGTGTCCCGTTCGTCCGCCGGGGCACGTTCTGTTTCCAGGTACACCATACCACAAATGGCGCCGGTACTGTATACGTCTTCACAGTCCTTTCGCCTGTTCTGTCATTGACGATCCCGCGTCCGTTCCGCCAGAACTGCCGCTTTTCTCTTCGGCCGGCGATGCGGTTGCCTTACTGTCAGGGCTGACGTTCTGCTCTTCCGCCGGCGATGCCGGTTTCTGTCCGGCAGAACTGCCGTTTTCGAACATGGTCAGAAACTGATCCTCTGTAATGACCGGTACACCAAGCTTTGCCGCCGTTCTGTTTTTTGTCGATGCGGATGCCGCATCGTTGTTGATCAGGTAATCCGTCTTTTTGCTGACAGAACCGGTCACCCTGCCGCCCTGTTTTTCTATGAGGTCTTTCAGCTCTTTTCTGCCGGCAAAGTGGTTCAGGCTGCCGGTGATCACAAAAATCCTGCCCTGAAGTTTCTGCTCCACTGCCTCTCCGTACTCCTTTTCAAAGGTCAGATACGGAAGAATCTCATCGACGCTCCTGCTGTTTTCCGGATCCTTCCACCAGTCACAGAAGGTCTTTGCGATGACACTGCCGATGCCCTCTATCTCCGAGAGCCGCTCCGAACCGGCATTTCTGATGGCACTCAGGTCCTCATGAAAATCGCGCGCGATGATTTTTGCCGTTGCGGCCCCGATGTTCGGGATGCCCAGGGCGAAAAGGAATCTGGAAACGGTCGTTGTGCGGGCGCGCTGAATGCCTGCCAGCAGTTTTTCGCAGGATTTTTCTCCGAATCCCTCGAGCGAAACAATCGTCTTTTTATGTTCTCCGAGTCTGAACAGGTCCGCGCGGGAATGAAGCAGTCCGTGCGCCATAAACGTCTCCAGCGTCGCCTCGGAGATACCGTCCATATTCATCGCATCTCTGCTCACAAAGAGGATAAAGGAGCTGATGGCCTTGGCCGGACAGCCGGGATTCGGACAGAGAAGTGTTTCCACATCATTTTCGCTGTGCAGTTCCGTCGGTCCTCCGCAGGCGGGGCACCGGTCGGGAATTTTCAGTGTTCCGCTTCCCGTCAGATTGTCCGCGATCTGCGGTATGATCATGTTGGCCTTGTAAACCTCAATCTCGTCGCCGATCCCCAGGCGGAGCTGTCTGACAATGCTCACGTTGTGCACGCTGGCACGGGTCACCGTGGTTCCCTCAAGTTCCACGGGATCGAAGACAGCCACCGGGTTCAGAAGTCCCGTTCTTGACGGGCTCCACTCCACTTCCTTCAGGTGTGTCACTGCCCGTTCATCTGCCCATTTGAACGCCAGGGCATTTCTCGGATATTTTGCCGTGGTTCTCAGGGAAGCACCGTACGCGATGTCGTCATACAGCGCCACCAGTCCGTCGGAAGGAAAATCATTCTCTGCGACCTGAGTGGAAAAATAGTCCATGGCCTCATCCAGCGTATCTCCCGTGACCACACGGTATTCCACTGTCTGGAATCCCTGCTTCTGCAGCCAGAGAAACTCCTGCTCGTGAGAATTGTGGAAATCCGGCGTCAGGAGATTTTCCGGCGGCTCCCCGGCATACGTCTCCCGGGCCTGTCCTGCCCCTTCCAGTCCTTCGGCACGGACAAGGGTAAAGACATAGAGATACACCTTTCTCTCCGCCGTGATTCTGTTATTCAGCTGGCGCACCGAGCCGCTGCAGAGGTTTCGGGGATTTTTATACTGCGCATCGGCATCCCCGATCTCCTCGTTGATGCGGTTAAAGTCGGAATAGGTAATGATTGCCTCTCCGCGGATGACAAGCTCACCCCTGAAGGCAATCCGCAGCGGAAGGTTCACAAAGGTCCTGGCATTGTTCGTGACCACCTCACCGATCAGCCCGTTGCCGCGCGTCACGGCCTTGATCAGCTCGCCGCCCCGGTAGGTCAGAACAATGGTGAGGCCGTCCATCTTCCAGGACAGAAGCGTCCTGTTGCTTCCGATAAACGCCCGGAGCTGCTCACGGTCCTTCGTCTTGTTCAGTGAAAGCATGGGGCTTTCATGCGCTTCCTTCGGCAGTGAATCCACGGCTTCATAGCCGACATGCATGGTCGGCGAGCCGGCAAGAGTAATGCCTGTTTCTTTTTCAAGCGACTGAAGCTCATCATAAAGTCCGTCATACTGAAGATCGCTCATGATCTCCCGGTCTTCCGCATAATAAGCCTTTGATGCCTTATTCAGCATACCGATCAGCTCGGTCATGCGCTGTTTCTTTTCCTGTATGTTCATGAGCGGTTCCTCCTCCGCTGATCTTTTCTACGGCATCCGCCCGTTACAGTCTTTGCCGCCGTACACTTCATCCGCAGCCGTGCACCTCATCAGTTCCTTCCGCTCTTCCTCTGTCAGCTCCCTGATTTCATACGGTTTCATATCATCCAGCAGAATATTGACAATACGAACCCTCTTCAGTGCGCGGACGTGATAGCCGAGCGTGTCACACATGCGACGGATCTGACGGTTCAGTCCCTGCGTCAGAATCACGCTGAGATCGTATTCTCCCGTCTTTTCAGCCCGGCAGGGACGTGTTCTGACATGGAGTTCCTCCAGCCAGACGCCGGAAGTCATTTTCTTCAGAAAATCATCCGTGACCGGCCGGTCTACGGTGACCAGATACTCTTTCTCATGACCGTTCCGGCCGCGCATCATCCTGTCAATCAGATCTCCGTCATCCGTGAGAATCATCAGTCCCTCGGAGTTCCGGTCAAGACGCCCTGCATATGTCACCCGTTTCGGATACTTCTTTAAAAAATCGCCCAGGCTGTGTTCTGCCCCGCTTTCGAAGGTGCAGATCATGCCTTTCGGCTTATAAAATTTAACATACGTTTTTGCTTCCGGCAGATGTACGGTTTTTCCATCCACACAGACGGTGTCATCCGCGGAAACATCCATACCCTGCAGGGCTGTTTCCCCGTTAACAGAAACATGACCGGCTTGTATAAGCCGGTCAGCTTCTCTCCTTGAACATATGCCGCATTGACTCAGATATCTGTTAATTCTCATCAGCCCTCACCGCTGCCTGTTTCCGATGCTGAGGAAGACGAAGTACCTGCCGTGGATGACGCAGATGAAGAGGAAGAGGATGATGAAGATGTGCTGCTTCCTCCCTCCAGACTGCTGACATAGCTCTGAAGCGCAGGATCGGACGCAAGTACACTGTCATAGGCACTCTGTACCTGATTGATCAGCGAGGAAGCCTCTGCTGAATTCGCTGCATCCGTCATCTGCTGATTCTGTTCTTCTGTCAGATCCTCGACAACCTGGCCGTCCTGGATATACAGCTCCGTCAGGCCGGGAATGTTTTCCTCAAAATCCCTGTACTTGTACGTGTACTGAACAAAGACAATCTGCGCGCCGCCGTTTTCCGGATACGTATAGGACACAATATCGTTGTAAGCCTCTACCGCAGGATTGGCCTGAGTGCTCAGCAGTGAATTGAAATAATTGTTTACCGTATCCGATACCGTGCTGTCCGCATGATCCAGTTCAATCGTCGAATCATCGATATTCAGTGAAGCCGCCGCCTTAACAACCGTCGTGCCGGCAGAAGAGGAGCTCACGGAACTGTCCTTCTTTACAGACTCCGATGACGTCGACGCGGACGGCACTGCCGAGGTCGTCTGTACAGTCTCCTTTGCCGCTGAAGACGAGGCGTTTCCGCTCTTCTTCACTCCGTTCACAATAAGAAGAACGACTATGATAACAAGAATGATCACGCCCACAATAATAATGTAAGGCAGATAGTCGGAAAGCCATTCCAGGAACGGATTGTATTTCCTCTTTCTTTTCTTCTGTCCCTGACGGCTGCTGCGATGACCGGAATCGTATCCGGATTTCCTGCGGCGCTCCGGGCTGTTTTCCTGGTGCTCCGCACGCTCATGTGCACTTCTGCCGCTGTCTGTTCTGTTCCGGCTTCCGGAGGTACGGCTGCTTTTCTGTGCGCCGCCCGAACGCGTCCCTGTACTTCTTCTCTCTGCGTTTCCAGACGGTTTCCTGCCGCTGCCGTTCCTTTCGTTACGTCCGTCCTCACGCTGCGATGCTTTTTTTTCTCTGTCTGTATCCTGAGTACGATTCTGTTCTGACATATCAGTTTCCCCCTGACATCAAAATTACAGAGTTATTGTAACACATCATTTTCATGTTCGCACTGAAAATCCGAGGTCAAAAATGACCGGCGCCCCCGATAACGGAAGTGCCGGCCATTCTATGCGCGTCTGGAGGGATTCGAACCCCCGCCACACGGTACCGGAAACCGTTGCTCTGATCCCCTGAGCTACAGACGCATATACTGCTGCAGCGGCGACGCATACCGGTTTCCTGCAGCAACAGCTGAATTCTATCACAGCGGATAAGGTATGTCAAATTCATGATACTGGTGTCAGTAAGTCATTCACCCGCTCTCGCACAGGTGCGGCGCGGGTGATGACTTTTAACACTGTGATCATATCATGATACAGGTGTCATAAGCATGATAACCGGAATATGATGGGAACTTTCAGAGGATTCAGTCGAAAGCGCCCGCGCTTCTGCTGTAATGATAGACATGATCAGACAGCACATCCTCGGGCTCAACCTGTGATGAATTGACAGCGGTGACCATATGATCCAGCATTTGCCGGTTATAAGATCCCGTGTCCGGCAGGATCAGACATTCATGAATACTGCTCGGCAGGACAAAATAATCGGATCCGAGGCTTTTCGCAATCGCTTCAGCTTCCCCGGGGATGGCAATCGTGATGGCGCCGAGACACTTCCGCTCGTTGGTCAGGATATAAAGCGGACACATGAATCCGGAAATACCCGCCGTGTTCTCACCGTCGCACGTGCTCATGTCTTCATCCGCTCTGCAGGCACTGTCACACGAGCCCATGCCTTCATCCACTCTGAAGGCACTGTCACACGCGCCCATGCCTTCATCCGCTTTGCAGGCACTATCACACGCGCCCATATCTTCATCCGCTCCACAGGCACTGTCACACGCGGTCATGCTTTCATCCGCTCTGCACGCTCCGTCATCTGCGCTCATCTCTTCTTCTTCGAAAGCACCCGCGGGTACGGCAGCGGTCACGACACTGCCTCCTGCGTCGCCGGGACTCCAGACCTCATTTTCCATTTCCATGAGAACACTGCTGAGCTTTCGGAACACGGGATGCATACCTGCCGTATTTTTCCAGGCGTCGCTGAAAAGCTTTCTGCTGCTGATTCCCCAGTACGCCAGATGTTCGCTGCGGATGGTGATCACGCCTCCTTTCAGCCAGTCCGAATTCGCTCTGTAATAGCAGATAACCTCGAGGTCGGACCACTGCCGGTGCGGAACCTCTTTCAGAAGCTCGTGATTCCGTTCTCTGCTGATCAGCTTGCAGTAGATGTCTGAAGAAATGTCGTCATAACTTCTGAAAAAATCCTCAGGAACGCCCTTCTTTTTTCTGGCCATCTCATATTCGTGGAGAACCAGCCTGGCCAGATGACGCACGGGCACGCCTTTCCTGTGCTCATGATAAAGATCATGCATGTCAACGGACGGAAGCAGTCTGTACATGCCGCTGCCCAGGATCAGATTTTCCGTGGCAATGTCATTGTTTTTTCTTTCCCTGCTGAAAGAAACCTCAATTCCCTCTTCTGCTGTGTGAGTAATTTCATCTGCGAGTGCACTTCTGAATTGCTGATAGTTCATAACGACTCCTTTTCCCCCTGGGCGGAGCTTCCCTGCTCCGTCGGAAATGATGTGATTCTGCCGTCAGGGCAGAACATAATGAGACAGGATCCGCATTCTGCTGCGGATGTAAAGAATATATATGAAACGCTCCGTACGGCGGCAGACGAAGGGATGCGCACCCGGACATTTTCCGGAAAAAACGCCGTCCTGAGCCGGCAGAAGCCTCTCATAATCAGAAAAAGGGAAAGAAAAACTGATGGAAATGAATACAGGAGACAGGAAGGCACGGAACATGCCCGAAAATAAAAAGAAAATAAAAAAAATATATGAAGATGAAAATATATGAAGATGTATGAAGATATATGAAAGATGAAGATCCGGAACAGACGTGAGAAACGCGAAAAAGAAAAAAGGACAGGCCGGACAGATAAACCAGATACCGGAACCCGCGGAAAGCATCACTGACCGCGGTTTCCGGATGATCTTCGGATAAAACTCAGACTCTCTTCAGATATTCACCGGTTCTGGTGTCGATCTGAATCTTGTCGCCCTGGTTAACGAACAGCGGAACCTGAACCTCCGCACCGGTCTCAACGGTAGCCGGCTTGGATGCGCCCTGTGCGGTATTGCCTGCAAATCCGGGCTCAGTCTCCGTAATCTCCAGTTCTACAAACAGCGGCGGCTCTACAGCGAATACATTTCCGTTGTAGGAGTTCAGCTTAACGACCTCGTTCTCCTTAACGAACTTCAGAGAATCGCCGACGATATCGCTGTTGACCGCAACCTGATCGAATGTCTCAGGATCCATGAAATAATACAGATCTCCGTCGTTATAGAGATACTGCATATCATGACGGTCAATTCTCGCTGACGGGAACTTCTCGGTCGGACGGAATGTCTTCTCAACAACACCGCCATTGATAACATCTTTTAATTTCGTTCTTACGAAGGCAGCGCCCTTACCAGGTTTTACATGCTGAAACTCCATAACCTGGCATACCTTTCCTTCGATCTCAAGGGTGATCCCGTTTTTAAAATCACCTGCAGCTACATCTGCCATCGTTATTCCTCCTTATGACCTATTGTATATTATTACTATTTTCAATCTTATAAAAAATCAGACATTCTTTATTATATAGGTTCCTCACAGAATTTTCAATACCGTCTTACGTCTTCCGTCTCCACTCATCATTTCAGCCTGTAACAGAAGCCCGCGGAGGCTGTGCTTCCGTCAAAATCAAGCGGAACGGCCGGTTTTCCCGTATCTGGATCCTCTATGCCCGCCCAGATTTCCTCCGGCATGTCTTCTGACGGAAGCTTCACAGTGACGGATGTCTTCTCTCCTCCCGCAAGCGAAGTCAGATCGAGGTCCGTCTCCGTCCTTTCCGCAGATCTGAGTATTTTTTCCGCATCTGAAACAGCCGTACCGTCCGCAGATACTTTCCTGCTGCCGTCATTTTTCTCTCCGCTGACCGTGTAGAGACTGAGCGGCCATTTTTCATAAACCGGCGCTGTTCCTTCATTCATGACGGTCAGCGTGATCTCATATTTCTATCTCCTGTCTTCCATGAAAAACAGAACCTCATCCGAGCGTAATCTCCAGATGATCCTGATCTGCCCTGACAAGCCAGAGTCCTTCGGCCGCCTTACTGAAGCTGCCGCCCGTCATGGACACCGGCTCCTTCCCGGGATCCAGCCGGAGCAGAAACCAGGCCTCCCCCGGAAATCCTCCGATATCCGCCGTCAGCACACCGTTATCCTCACTGGTTCTCAGGGACAGTCCCGAATACGCGAGGGTGGCCTCTCCGGCTTCCGTCCCCGTCATGTTGCGGAGAGAAGGCGCGGCATCCTTAATGTATGAAAAGTATTTTTCAAATTTCGCGCGCATCTTTTCCCATCCGTCCGCCGCACCTCTGTCGGGATCCAGGGCATCATCCGGATGCATGAAATGAGACTGTACAAACTGAAAATTGAGCTCTGAAAAAGCGGTCAGATACTGATAGTCATCGATTTCCGTTCCCGACACGATACGCGGCGTATTGATGATGCCGTCTTCGCTGACGCCGTAATCCTGTACACAGGAGACGCTTCCATCGGACGGCAGATAACAGGATGCGATGATTTTTATGTCGGGATCGGCCTCAAGCAGTGCCTTTCTGCCTGATGCCGACAGAATATTTGACGGCGGCTTCCATGTCATGCATGGACGGCCAGAGCTTATAGTCCCCGAGCTTCATGCGCTCATCCGTTCCGGCAAGACAGAGCGGCTGATGATTATAGCCGTGAATGCCGATTTCCCCGCCATTGTTGATCAGCGTATTGCCAAAGGACAGAAACCGCGATGTCGTATCGTTTCTCTTAAATCCCTCTTCTCCCGCCGTCACATCGTTTTCATAGGTGTGAAGCCTCACACGACTGAAGTCGCGTGCTTCCATACCACGTATTGCCCGCGATACGGACTCGCTGCCTGAGATACGGTCTTTATGCCGTGACTTTATGCCTCAGCATAGAGCGCTGCATGAAGACTAATGAGATCAGACAGTGTGCAGGTGCTTCGCTTTGCGCATGCTGGAACGTTTGCCAGTATGCGTTGCTCTTCCGTCACCGAAAGAGACTTTAGGATTTCCCGTATAAAATATCTCGCTCCTATGTTATAGGATGCATTTAAATCGCAGTTGTAAACCTTACCTGTAGAAAACTCACAGACAGAATAACTCCCATTTGTCTTCGTGGAATCTTTTCCGCGGAGGACTTTACCGGAACCGTCAACGGCATATTTCGATGTTCCCCACGCACAGATACGGCTAATCCGCATACCAAACCTGTGGCAGCGATTTTCCACGATAGACTGAATGTCTTTGGCACGCCACAGAGAAAGGCGCTGTTTTTTAGATCCGCGTTTCTTTCCGGTAAGGTCCAGATACTCGAATACTACGGTATCCGCATTGTACTGAACAGCGGTATCCACAATAAACGCAGCAGTTTTGGAAGCGATGTCTTTGTTTACGCCGTCTGCAAGCCGCCAGAGATTGTGAACATTGTGCGATCCGTGGCACTGCGCATACCTGATACGGTTGATTTTACGTTTCAGACAGTCGTATTCTTTCGGGAGCTTTAGAAAATATCTTCCGATGACCGCGCCGTCTGAGCGCATAACCGCACAGGTACAGCAGTTGTTGATTCCGAGATCCACTGCCAGGATAGTCTGGTCAGAAACAGGAATTTTATGCAGGTCAGTCTTATATTGGAATGCAAAATCCAGATACCATTGTTTTCCGCGCTTCTGAAGAGTCGGGACACATTCTTTGAAGGAGGCGCAGTGACGCCGGATATAATCCACATCCGATTTCCGTAATTTTACGCTGATCCAGTCCCAGGTATTGCGAACAAAAACTTTCAGTTTCGCTGTGTAAGTCCCCGTACGGACAAAGCAGTTGTACCGGTACATGGCAGGATAAATGAAGCCGGTTTTTCCAAGGACCGGACGTCCGCCGCGTGTTTTGGGATCGGACATCTTCCAGGAAGCAAAATGGCTGTAATAAGAAGATACTTTGCCATAAGCCTCCGCAATGGCAGCACGCCGCAGATACGATGGAAATTTATAAAATCTGGTACTGAAACTATATGGCACAGAAGGATGCGATGCGGTAGAGACCGTCAGGTTTTCCGTCAGATTGACCGCCTGTTTGGAAGTCATAACAGATACGAACTGTTCCCACTCACGGTAAATGACATTCGTAAAAAAATCTACTGCAGCACGGTATAAAGCAACTGTCTGCGCAAAGACTTTGCTGTGTTCTTTTATCTTTACGGAATACATCACAGTCTCCATACAGATTTACTTCTCCTTCTGCGAACGGATATACTGTTCTACCTGATCACGGCTTCTGTCACTGACTGTCACGATACAATATGACGGATTCCACAGATGTCCGCCCCAAAGCTGCTTTTTAAGCTCCGGATGATGTAAAAAAAGCGCGGAAATCCGAAGTCAGATTAACCACTCCAGATCCCCGCGCTGTCAAAGTCATTTCTGTCATTAAGATCCTTAATTTATTGTTACAGTAACTGTTTATTATTCCTGGCTGTAAGTATCCAGAAACTCCCCCAGTCTCTGGCATGCGGACCGCAGTGTCCTTCTGTGAGGCAGATAGACGATCCTGAAATGATCCGGCTCCGGCCAGTTGAATCCTGTTCCCTGCACGATCAGCACATGCTTCTCATGCAGAAAATCATAGGCGAACTGCATGTCATCCGTGATATGGAACTTCTCGACATCAATCTTCGGGAAGATATAAAAGGCTGCCTTCGGTTTGACAAAGCTGATGCCCGGAATTTTTTCCAGCTCTTCACAGATGCACTCGCGCTGTTCATAAATTCTTCCTCCGGGCACAAGATACTCATTGACGCTCTGATAGCCGCCGAGTGCGGTCTGGATGACGGACTGGGCCGGCACATTGGAGCAGAGTCTCATGTTCGAAAGCATGTTGATTCCCTCGATATAATCGGAACCGGTGGCCACATTGCCCGAAATCACCATCCACCCGACACGGAAGCCGGCGATCATATGAGACTTCGAGAGACCGGAAAATGTCACGCAGAACAGGTCCGGGGCCAGGGAGGCGATGGACGTATGCTTCGTTCCGTCCATGCACAGGCGGTCATAGATCTCATCGCAGAAGATCATCAGCTGATGTTCTCTCGCCACTCTCACAATGTCCTGAAGGACCGGTTCCGGATAAACCGCGCCCGTCGGGTTGTTCGGATTGATCACCACGATGGCCTTTGTTTTTTCGGTAATCTTCGACTCGATATCCTGAATATCCGGATACCAGTCGGCCTTCTCATCGCACAGATAATGTACGACCTTTCCTCCCGCCAGGGTGGCACAGGCTGTCCACAGCGGATAGTCCGGCGCAGGAATCAGGATCTCATCTCCGTCATCCAGCAGTGCCTGCATCGACAGATTGATCAGCTCGGAAACACCGTTGCCGGTATATATTCTGTGGAGATCAAGGTTCGGAAGATTTTTCAGCTGATAATACTGCATGATGGCTTTTCTTGCTGAAAAAAGCCCGCGGGAATCGGAATATCCCTCGCAGTCGGCGATGTTCGCTTTCATATCGTACACCACCTCATCGGGTGCCGTAAAACCGAACGTCGCGGGATTTCCTATATTCAGCTTCAGAATCTTCTGGCCTTCCTCCTCCATTCTTGCGGCTTCCTGAACAACCGGTCCTCTCACATCGTAAAGAACATTGTCCAGTTTTGTCGATTTATTGAATGCGCGCATTCTCTTATACCTCCATCTGTTTAGTCAGTCTGAAAGAAACGTCCCTGTGAAGCCGGACGGACCCTACTGCTTCAGCAGTTTCTGCAGCTCGTCCATAAATGTGTTGACGTCTTTGAATTCCCTGTAAACAGACGCAAAGCGCACATAGGCAACCTGATCCAGATTTTTCAGCCGCTTCATAACCATGTTTCCGATTTCAGAGCTTTTGATTTCCTTCTCTCCGCGATTATAAATCTCATTCTCCACAGAATCCACCAGATCATTCATCTGCTGGACGGAAACCTTCCTTTTGCGGCAGGCGAGCATCACACCGTTGTATATTTTGTTTCTGTTGAACGGTTCCCGGCTGAGGTCCTTTTTGACGACGACAACGGGAATCGTTTCCACTCTCTCATAGGTTGTGAATCTCTTCCCGCAGTGATCACAGACCCTGCGCCGCCGGATGGAATTATCTTCCTCCACCGGGCGTGAATCCACAACCTTGGTATCTTCTGAATTACAGTATGGACATTTCACCTTACCTTACCCCTTATTCCCCTGTATTGCTGCTGTATCCACCATGACAGCCCTGCCTTTGCTGCCTGCAGAGCCCCGCTGTTCCTTCTTTCGGTCTCAGCTGATCTTCGCACCGCACTCAGAACAGAACTTTGCGCCCGGACTGAGCGGCGCGCCGCAGTTCGAACAGAACTTCGGGGACGCTCCCTGTCCCGCTCCGGCTGCTCCTGCGCCTCCTGCTGCTGCTCCGTTCTGCGCATTTCCGGCACCGCCCGCAACATTCCCGGCGAACTGCTGTGCCATCGCCATACCGGCGCCGATGCCGGCCATGGCTCCCGCCGCTGAACCCGCGGCACTTCCGCCACCGCCGGAAAGCGAATCGCCGAACGCGATCTGCTGGTACTTGTTCACATCGCCGATCATGCCCTGCGCCGCCGCTTTTTCCTGCATCTTCTGAACTTCTTCCGGATAGGAGAAGCTCGAAACGGCAAATGCGGTGATTTCAATCCCGTATTTTATGGTTTCATAGTCCAGGTCCTGCTGAATCCCGCGGGAGATTTCCGCCGCCGAGGCCTGGAGATTGAACATATCCTTTCCCTCACCCGCAATATGCTTCATCAGCAGCTGATCAAGACCGGAGATGATTCTCTCTCTCAGGTCATCCACCGTGAATACGTCCCGCACACCGGCGATTCTGTCGATGAGCGTCTGATAATCACCGACGCGGCAGCTGAAGGTGCCGAAGGCACGGATCGGAAGACCTCCGGGCAGGCCGGCCGCCGGAATGCTGATGGCATTCTTTGTCCCCCATCTGTCTGTGATTTCCTTTGTATTGACAAAAAGCACCTCGGCCCTCAGGCCGCTGTTAAATCCGAATCTGAATCCCTTCAGCGTGGAAAGAAAAGGAATGATCTCCGACTCGATGTCGTATCTGCCCTCATCCCGGAACACACCTTCCACTCTTCCGTTGTACAGAAAAACCGCATCCTGACCGGGTCTTATGATCAGCTTGCTGCCCTTTTTAATCTCCTGATTTTTCCATTTCCAGAACAGCGTTCTTTCATCGTTCTGTTCCCACTCGACTACGTTGGCAAACTCTTTTCCGAAAAGTCCCAAATCGCACCTCTTTTCTGTCAGCTGAGGCCAAGGTTCTTCTTCATTGCTTCAAGCTCGTCATCTATATCTGACCTGCCTTCAGACGAATACTTTGCCTCGAGGTCTTCGAGGCTCTCTTCCTTTCTGTCCTGACTGTCAAGTTCAGCACGGGCATTGGCCTCATCCAGCATGCGGTCCGCCTTCGCTTCCATGCGTTCAAACTGGCTGATGCCGTCTGTACGGCTCATGCTGCCGATTTTTTCGTTCATCTCATTGATATGCTGCTGAGTTTTCGCGGCAGCGACTTTGGAACGGATGGTATCCTTTCTTTCCTGAAGTGTGGCGATATCCTGCGTCAGTTTGTCATGCATCTGACGCATCCTGTCGGCCGAAACCTGCGTGGAATCAGCCAGCTGCTGCTTCGCCTCGCGTCCCTTCGTCAGTTCCGCCTTCTTCTCAAGGAAGCGGCGGGCATCCTGCTCATTGCCCTCTTTCAGTGCCTTCTCCGCATAGTTCTGATACTTCGCGATTTCCGCATCTGTCTCGTCCAGACTGCGCTTTGCCCGGGCCGCATCAGCCATAACCGATGCCGTCTCCGCTTTCACCTGCCCCAGTTCATCCTGCATGTCGCGGAGATACTGATCAATCATCTTCTCAGGATCCTCTGCCTTATCAAGCATGGCATTGATATTGGCCGACATAATATCTCTGAATCTCTTTAAAATCCCCATATTTTCCTCCGACTTTTCTGAAAGTTCCATCCGATACTGTTATCATCATATTATGATATAGGTGTCATATGTATGATAACCGTCAATAAGTCATTCACCCACTTCTGCACAAGTGCAACGTGGGTGATGACTTCTGACACTGTTATCACATATTATAAAATGACGGAACGTTTTTGTCACTTACCAAGTGTGAAACAGTCTTCTGAACGGTAACGGTTCTCCGCATCAGTAGAGCTGTGAAAGGTCGGACAGCCGGCTGACGGCCAGTCTTGTCACGGTCTCATAGACGAAAATGTCCGGTTTTTCCTCTGGCATGACAGCAGAGGGCTTATTGTCGCCAAAAGTCATGACACTGCTGTCAAATTCATAACGGATGACATCATCCAGAAAATAGCCGAAAGAATCCTCGTACAGATAGATTTTTCTCGGGTCGGCACCGGTCGCATGAAAGCGGTAGGCGGTCTGAATATCATACTCATCGACTTCAGAGGGGTTCCGGTCTTTCTGCTCCACGCTGTACAGCGGTGTCACCGGATAAAGATTCCGGATGCCCATCATGTCGGCCAGATCACATGAGGCATTTCCCTCTGTTGTGATGCTGACACGGCTGCTGTCCCATGACGGCATGCTGACGCCGAGCTCTGCCATGAGAGGTCGGGCTCCGATGTAAGCGCCCAGCTTGTTCCAGTGCGTATCTCCCTTCATGTAGGTCGTGATTCCCTGATCCTCCAGTTCCTGAGACGCGTTCTGAAGTTCCTCCAGCGGATACACGACACGAATATCGGTATTCTCCCTGAGGTAGGAAACGATCTGAGAGACCGCGTACGTATCCGAGGGCTCCCCGCAGGAACCCGGCATATACCGGCTGTACACGCGGTCCTTGTCCGGTGCGATATACAGCACAAACTCTGCTCCCTGTGCCGCTGCCTCATCCCGTACCGTGATCAGGTTCTCCGCAATCTGCCGGAGCTGCTCCTGTGTCAGTGTATCCGTCCCGAGATATGCATCCATCGCGCCGTCCATATTATTGAAAAGCCAGTCACTCTTTCCCGGAATCACGCTGCTGTTCGTCGAAGAATGAAAAATCCCGTATTCCACCGCACCTCTCAGACTGATCATCTGATTCCGGAACGGGATGTGGTCATTCACCCAGTCTTCAAAAAGCGAAGGAAATGCCCGGATCCCCGTCTCCGTGACAGAAGGCATGGACGAAAGCTCCCGCTTCTCCGTGTTTTCTGTGTTCACGACATTTTTCAGAGGAATCCAGAGGAACCACGCCGTGGCCGTCAGCATGATAAAAATCGCGATCATGATAACGTTCCGGGCCTTTGTTCTTTTATGGTCATGCATCTGCGGATCCTGCATTTTCAATGTAAACCCTCCCGTATGCTTTCGCCGTGCAGAGGCAGTGCTTTGTCTGCCTCCGCCCTTTTTCTCAGAAACAGAAACGGTCAGAAGCGGAAATAGATAAACGGATTATAGGTACTTCCCGAAAGGCTGACGAGAGAGAAGAAAAAGATCAGCGTGCACCAGATGATTTCTGCCGCAGACATCTTCCACTTCTTCTCCGCCTTTTCTCCCGCAAGCCGCTGGAACCATCCCAGTCCCGCAAACGCCAGCACCGCGGTAAATAAGGTATAGGCATCGATATATCTGCCCGCTGCCGCACCCGCTCCCGTCCATGTCCACGGAAGGATCATTCTCTTCAGATACGACAGCGCCAGTCTGATATCTGTCACCCTGAAAATCACGAAACCCGCATTGGTGATGAAAAAGGTGCAGATCCAGGCGAAGACGCGGTTCTTCTTCAGGACCTTATCAAAGCCGAGACGCTCCACCACAACGCAGATCCCGTTCATCAGTCCCCAGAGCACATAGTTCCAGTCGGCGCCGTGCCACAGGCCCGTCAGGAAGAAAACGATCATCAGGTTGAAGCAGGTCCTTGCCAGTCCCTTTCTGCTTCCGCCCAGCGGAAAATACAGATAATCCCTGAACCAGGAACTCAGGGAGATATGCCATCTCCTCCAGTATTCCCGGACGGAAAGCGATGTATAGGGATAATTGAAGTTTTCCATGAAACGGAAGCCGAACATTCTTCCGAGACCGATCGCCATGTCCGAGTATCCGGAGAAATCATAATAGATCTGCATCGTGTACATGAGCGATGCCGCCCAGATCAGCACAGGCGAAAGCTGGTCCTGCGGCAGTGCGTAGATCCGGTCAACGGCCGAAGCCAGCACATTGGACAGCAGCACCTTTTTGCCGAGCCCGTAAGCAAATCTCCGGATGCCCGATGCCGTCAGTGCAGGCGTCATGGTGCGGTCCTCGATCTGGTCAGCCACATCCCTGTACTTGACAATAGGTCCCGCGATCAGCTGCGGAAAAAACGATACATACAGTGCCAGCCGCAGGAAATTTTTCTGGGGTTCGCACTCCTTCCGGTACACATCAATCGTATAGGAAAGAGCCTGAAAGGTATAGAAGGAGATGCCGATCGGCAGCGCGATGTTCCGCAGCGGCAGCGAAGCCCCTGTCAGATGATTCACCGTGCCGATCAGCATATCCGTATATTTAAATACGCCGAGGAGCCCCAGGTTCACGATGACATCAGCCACCAGAACCACTTTCCTGCGCTTCGTTCTGTCCATCAGAAGGCCGGCCGCCCAGTTAATCAGGATCACCGCCAGCATCAGAAAAATATAGACCGGCTCTCCCCACGCATAGAAAAAAATACTCGCGATCAGCAGGAAGATGTTGCAGGCCCGGATGCCTCCGGCTTTCCTGAAAATAAAATTGCCGATGAAGACCACCGGCAGAAAAATCCACAGAAATATAAAACTGCTGAAAACCATGTATCCTCCGTTCAGCCCGCAATCGCGTGCGCCGCTCCGAATACGCCGGCAGAAGCAAGACCCATGATCACGCCGGCCATCGCCACACCGAGGAGAACAGCAATGACGCTCTTCTTAAATCCCATATTAAGGATACTGGCGGCCAGCGTCCCGGTCCAGGCGCCGGTTCCCGGGAGCGGAATGCCGACAAAAATCATCAGCGCGACAAATGTGCCACGGCCTCCCTTTGCCATCAGCTTCTCTCCGCCCCTGTTTCCCTTTTCAAGAATCCAGCTGAAGGGACGGCCGATCACCTTTTTATCTTTTCCCCACATCAGAAGCCTTCTGGCGAAAAAGTAGATGAACGGCACCGGGATCATGTTGCCGATGACCGCGGTGATATAGGACTGAAGGAGCGGAAGCCCCATGCCCACTGCCACAGGGATGGCGCCCCGGAGCTCGACAACCGGTACCATGGATATAAAAAACACAATCAGATATTTCTTCAGCATAACTTTTCCTATCCGTTTCTCAGGCATGAACGACGCCTGCGGCGGCAAGAATCAGCACTAATGCGCCAAGCACAATCCGGTACCATCCGAACACTTTGAAGTCATGGCTGCGGACAAATTTCATCAGAAAACGGATGATAAAAATCGACACAACGAAGGCCACCGCCATGCCGAGCAGAAGAATGCCGAGCTCATAGCCGGTAAATCCTCCGGTATACTTGGCGAGCTTCAGCACTGAAGCGCCGAACATGGTCGGAATGGCCAGGTAAAACGTAAATTCAGCCGCTGCCGGTCTGGACAGTCCGATCAGGATACCGCCGATGATGGTTGCTCCGGACCTCGAAGTGCCGGGGATCATCGCCAGACACTGGAAAAGTCCGATAATCAGCGCATCCTTCCATGAAATTGCCAGAACACCGTAGAGAATCAGCATCAGTGCGACAGTGACCGCATTATACAGATGCTCATCGAGCCAGTCGTCCAGCGGAAGACCGACAATCACCGCCGGGAGCACCGCAACGATGATCTTCAGCCAGAGGACGATTTTGTCCATATACAGCCAGTGGTTCGCAAACTTCTGAAAGCCTGCGCCGGCGCCCTCCGTCTCCTCATGGGCAAACTGCGACTTTGCGGGCGCTTGGGCCGGTGTGTGGAAAGGCCAGAGCTTTTTAAAATAAATCACCATGACCGCTATGATCGCCCCGAACTGGATGACGACATCAAACATTTCCATGAATGCGTCGCTCATATCCATCGGAAAGAGACTGTTAAAAAGGATCAGATGTCCGGTTGAGCTGACCGGAAGCCATTCCGTCACACCCTCGACTATGCCGAGGAGGATTGTCTTTAAAATATTCATAACTGCCTGACCGCGTTATTCGTTCGCGGCATTTCCCCTCTTCAGTATCTTTGCGATATCGATCAGTTCAAGTTTCTTGATATCCGTGTTCTCGAGCGACGTTGCAAGCGCGCGCGCCGTATCGACAGCGGTGATGACATTGACGCCTGTCTCAATGGCGTTTCTGCGGATCACGAAGCCGTCCTTCTGATGCTCCGCACCCTGCTCCGGGATATCGATGACGAGATCGATCTTATGACCGAGGATCAGGTCCATGAGGTTCGGGCTCGGCTGCTCGATCTTGTTGACGGCAACACAGTGAATGTTCTGTGACTGCAGGTATTTCGCCGTTCCCCTCGTGGCAAAAATATGATAGCCGAGCTTCTCGAACCGCGCGATGATCGGCGCCATCTCCTCCTTCTCACTGTCACGGACAGTGACGATCATATTGTGATACTTCGGCAGACGGACGCCGGCGCCCAGGAAAGCCTTGTAGAGTGCTTCATTAAAGGACTTCGCAATGCCGAGGCACTCACCCGTGGATTTCATCTCCGGTCCGAGCGAGATATCCGCGTCACGGATCTTCTCGAAGGAGAATACCGGCATCTTGATCGCCATATAGGCAGCTTCCGGCTGCAGTCCCGGTGTGTAGCCGAGATCTCTGATCTTATGTCCGAGAATCACCTGCGCCGCCAGCGGCACGATCGGGATACCGGTGACCTTGCTGATGTAAGGCACGGTTCTCGAGGATCTCGGGTTAACCTCAATGACATACACCTCATCGTGATATACGATGAACTGAATATTGATCATGCCGAGCACGTGAAGCGCATTGGCAAGCTTCTTCGTGTCGAGCTCGATTTTTTTCTTGATCTCCGGTGTGAGATCCTTGGCAGGATAAACGGAAATCGAGTCACCGGAATGAATGCCGGCTCTCTCGATATGCTGCATGATGCCGGGGATCAGGATGTCCTCATCGGAATCGCAGACCGCGTCGACCTCGATCTCGGTACCGTTCAGGTACTTGTCGATCAGGATCGGGTGATCCTGCGTATAGCGGTTGATGATGCCGATGTACTTGCGGATATCTTCGTCGCTGATGGCGATCTGCATGCCCTGGCCGCCGAGTACGTAGGACGGACGGACCAGAACCGGGTAGCCGAGTTC
Source organism: uncultured Eubacteriales bacterium (assembly GCA_900319355.1). Classification (GTDB taxonomy): domain Bacteria; phylum Bacillota; class Clostridia; order Lachnospirales; family Lachnospiraceae; genus Bilifractor. Next base: position 35,380 of record ONOC01000009.1, read on the forward strand.
ATTCGCCACTTTCACACCTTCCTCAGCCGTATACACGGTATGGCCTTCCGCTCTCGGGATGCCGGTCTGACGGAGAATCTGATCAAATCTCTCCCTGTCCTCTGCGGCGTCCACGTCAGATGCGCTCGTGCCCAGAATCGGAACGCCCATCTTCATGAGCGCTTCCGTCAGCTTGATCGCGGTCTGTCCGCCGAACTGCACCACCGCGCCGTCCGGATGCTCAATGTTCACGACATTTTCCACATCCTCCGGGGTCAGCGGCTCAAAGTACAGTCTGTCGGCGATATCGAAATCCGTGGAAACGGTCTCAGGGTTGTTGTTGATGATGACCGTCTCCCATCCTTCTTTTTCAAATGCCCATGTCGCATGAACAGAGCAGAAATCGAACTCGATACCCTGGCCGATACGGATCGGTCCGGAGCCGAGGACAAGCACTTTCTTTCTCCTGTTCTCCGATGTATCGACAACAGCCTCGTTCTCCCCGTCGTAAACAGAATAGAAATACGGCGTCTGCGCGGCAAACTCGGCAGCGCAGGTATCAACCATCTTGTACGATGCGGTGATGCCGCTGTCGTGTCTCATCTGCTTCACGTCCGCTTCCGTCAGCTTCCCGTTCAGATCTGCGATGAGATAATCCGGGAATTCCATCCTCTTCGCAAGGCGGAGAAGCTCCGGCGTAAGTGTCTCCTCGCGGAGTCTATTCTCCATGACGGTAATGTTATGAATCTTGCTGATAAACCACAGGTCGATCTTCGTGATGCTGTGGATTTTTGAAAAATCCATGCCGCGGCGGCACGCTTCCGCGATACGCCAGATCCTCATGTCATCGATGATCGCGAGATCATGTTCCAGCTGTGCATCGGAAAGGCCCGTGAAATCATATGACATCAGAGAATCCACATGCTGTTCGAGCGAACGGATGGCTTTCATCAGCGCACCTTCGAAGTTCGTGCAGATGCTCATGACCTCTCCGGTCGCTTTCATCTGCGTGGTGAGGGTTCTCTTCGCCGTGATAAACTTATCGAACGGCAGACGCGGAATCTTGACGACGCAGTAGTCGAGCATCGGTTCGAAGCTCGCATAGGTTTTCTTTGTAATGGCGTTCGGAATCTCGTCCAGTGTGTAGCCGAGGGCGATTTTTGCGGCCACCTTGGCGATCGGATAACCTGTCGCCTTGGAAGCGAGCGCTGAAGAACGGGATACACGCGGATTGACCTCAATAACGCAGTATTCGAAGGAATCCGGGTTGAGGGCATACTGCACGTTGCATCCGCCGGTGATACCGAGCTCCGTGATAATGTTCAGCGCGGAGGTACGGAGCATCTGGTATTCCTTGTCGCCGAGCGTCTGGGACGGCGCCACGACAATGGAATCTCCGGTATGTACACCGACAGGGTCGATATTCTCCATGTTGCAGACGGTGATCACGTTGCCCGCGGAATCACGCATGACCTCGTACTCAATTTCCTTCCAGCCGCCGATGTAGCGCTCCACCAGCACCTCATGAACACGGGAAAGACGGAGTCCGTTTGCCAGAATCTCACGGAGTTCCTGCTCGTTATGCGCGATGCCGCCGCCGGAACCGCCGAGCGTATATGCCGGACGGAGAACGACCGGGTAGCCGATCTGCGCGGCGAAACGCATGCCGTGATCGATGCTGTGAACCACCTCGGAGGCCGCGACGGGCTCGCCGATTTTTTCCATGGTATCCTTGAACATCTGACGGTCCTCGGCCTTTTTGATGGTCAGTGCCGTGGTGCCGATCAGACGCACATGATGTTCTTTCAGGAAGCCTCTCTCATCAAGTTCCATCGCCAGGTTCAGTCCGGCCTGGCCGCCCATCGTGGGCAGAATACTGTCGGGCTTCTCCTTCAGGATCAGCTGCTCGACAACTTCGACAGTCAGCGGCTCGATATACACGCGGTCGGCGATGTCGCCGTCGGTCATGATCGTCGCAGGGTTCGAGTTCAGCAGCACGACCTCAATGCCCTCTTCCTTTAAGGAACGGCAGCACTGTGTTCCTGCATAGTCAAACTCGGCCGCCTGTCCGATGACAATGGGACCGGAACCGATAACCAGTACTTTTCTGATGCTCATGTCGCGCGGCATTACTGATCGCCTCCCATCATACTGATAAATCTGTCAAACAGATACGCCGAATCCTGCGGTCCCGGACATGCCTCCGGATGAAACTGCGTGGTAAAAATCTTTTTGCCGATGTATTTCAGTCCCTCGTTGGTACCGTCATTGACGTTGACATACGCGGGAACCGCTACGGCCGGATCCAGGGATTCGGTATACACGACATAGCCATGGTTCTGTGATGTAATATAGACTCTTCCGTTCTCCAGATCCTTCACCGGATGATTGCCGCCTCTGTGGCCGTATTTCATCTTCCTGGTCTTCGCTCCCGTGGCAAGCGCCATCAGCTGATGGCCCATGCAGATCGCATAGATCGGGACATCGGAGTCGTACAGTTTCTTTACTTCTCTGATCTCATTCGGACAGTCGGCGGGATCTCCGGGGCCGTTCGTCAGCATAATGCCGTCCGGATTTTCCTTCAGAATCTCCTCAGCCTTCGTCCAGGCAGGATATACGGTCACATCGCATCCCCGCTGATTGAGAGACCGGATGATGTTATATTTCACGCCAAAATCCACGAGGGCGACGCGGTATTTTCTGCCGGTCACCTTTCCCGCCGCCGGCGCGTTCTGATGGGCTTCCGTGTAGGCGGGGCTCGTCACACCGCCGGAACGCGTATCCGTCGCCGGCCAGAACTCGGTGTCGGTGCAGGTCACTTTCTCGACCTCACAGCCTGTTCTGTAGGCGCGGATCAGCTTCATCGCCTCTTCTTGAGGCCTGCCGTCTTCCGCGATGCGGCTTCCGTCCGTGGTGATCATGCCGTTCATGGTGCCGGACTCCCGGAGGATTTTTGTCAGCGCTCTGGTATCAATGCCGGCAACACCGGGAACGTTATACCTTTTCAGAAAATTCTGGATCGTGTCACTGCTCCGGAAATTGCTCGGCAGCTCCGACAGCTCATGGACAATGAATCCGTCCATATACGGTCTGAGAGACTCCTGATCACTGTAGCAGATGCCGTAATTGCCGATCAGCGGCCATGTCATGCAGACTGCCTGTCCCGAATAGGAAGGATCTGTCAGTACTTCCTCATAACCTGTCATCGACGTATTAAAGACGATTTCACTGACAGCTTCACGTCTGGAACCGATACTCGTTCCCTCAAAGACGTGCCCGTCTTCCAGTATCAGATATGCCCTCATCTCACACGCTCCTTTTCTCAAGTCCGACGACTGTATCCTGCCCTGCCGCAGGTAATCGATTCCTCCTGAAGGTCGTGCTTTTCCTTTCCTCAGCAGCCCGGGAAGGAATTACACGAAAAGGGCCACGTAAACACTCTTCCCAAGTGTCCGTGGCCCAATACGCTGTTCAGCTGTTAATCACATCGCAACTCAACATTCCGCGTCCTTTTCTGAAATCATGTACTCCATCATTCCTTTGCATGCCTGCACGCAGATCTATTTGTTTTTACCATTTTCAGAGGGCGGTGTCAAGACCAACCGATGAATACTGTATTAAGCCGTCGACACGCAGGCAGTTTTGGGGCATGCGAAGCATGCACAGAAAACTGTATGCGTGATCGACGCAAACATGTATGAGCATGGAGCGATGCGCAGCATCGCGAGAATGCGAATATGCGCGGGCAGTGAGCCGCATCCGCACACACGAAGTGTGATGCGGTGAGGCGAACGCCGCGTCAGACCGACGAAGTCATGGATGTTTACGTTCCAGTTCAGACGTACGCATCAGCCACGGAACACATGGAGACTCCCGGGCCGGGACCTCCGCAGGCATTATAGATTTATTTTATAATCTGCTATTATCTTCATTGATAAATTGACATTCTCTTTTCGCTTACGCTATATTGTTTACGTATGACTTATGGCCTGACAGTGATATATGATGCACAGCGTCTGCTCCGCCGGAGTCAGGCGTTTATTCTGAAAAGGCAGGTTTTTTATCCTATGAAAATAAGCAAGATTCTGAACACAAAGCAGGTAACCATTTCATTTGAATGTTTTCCTCCGAAGACGCAGGCGAAATACGCATCCGTGGAGGAGGCGACGGAAAAGGTGGCCGCACTGAAGCCGGATTTTCTCAGCGTCACCTACGGCGCCGGCGGCGGCACAAGCGAATATACGCTGAACATCGCAAAAAACATCCGTAACAAATACGGCGTGGACGTTCTGCCGCATCTGACCTGTGTGTCTTCGACAAAAGAAAAAGTTCACGATATGATCCGGAAATATCAGGAGGGCGGTTTTGAAAATATCATGGCGCTCCGCGGAGATATTCCTGAAGGAGGTTCTCCTTATCACGATTATCAGTACGCCTATCAGCTGATCCGCGATATCCGGGAGAACGGCGGTGATTTCTGCATCGGTGGCGCCTGCTACCCGGAAGGTCATGCGGAATGCGCCCACAAGGACGAAGACATCCGGCATCTGAAAATAAAGGTGGATGCCGGCTGCGATTTTCTGACCACACAGATGTTCTTCGACAACAGCATTTACTATAATTTCCTGTACCGGATCAGAGAGGCAGGCATCACGGTGCCGGTTCTTGCCGGGATCATGCCGATCACCAATCCGCGCCAGGTACAGAGCGCCGTCAAACTCTCCGGCACCATCATGCCGGCACGTTTCATCTCCATGGTGGACCGCTTCGGGGATAACCCGCAGGCCATGAAGCAGGCGGGCGTCATCTATGCCTGCGAACAGATTCTGGATCTGATTTCCAATGACTGTACGCATATTCACGTCTATACCATGAACAAACCGGATGTGGCACAGATGATCCTTGAAAATCTGTCGCATATTCTCGGGCGTGCCTGATGCATCCCATCTTCCGTCATCCGGACCGGAAACGCAGGGGATTTCAGATGTGTACATGATGTGATTTATCACAGGGGATTTTTACCATGATCAGATTTAATGAAAAAGAAATGCTTCGCTATCTGGGCTTCCGCCATGGCATGGAACCTGATGCCGAAACAAAGGAAAATATCGACAGATGCGTCAGTGATCTGCAGAAAGTCATTTATCCGAAGGCCATCGGTCAGTATTTTGACCTGAGCGTATCAGACGGCGTGGTGAATTTTGCGGGACTGTCGGTGAAGAGCCATTCTCTTGCAAAAAATCTCGCCACCTGCAGCTGTGTCTATCTGTTTGCCGCAACACTCGGTCTTGGACCGGACCGGCTCATTGCACGGGCTCAGGTCCGCAAAATGAGCGATGCGCTCATTTTTCAGGCCGCATCGGCAGCCATGATTGAGGCGGTGTGCAATACCATAAATACCAAAATCGACCGGAAGGCAACCGAAGCCGGACTATTTACCAGGCCCCGCTTCTCTCCCGGATACGGTGACTGCCCGATCGAACTTCAGACCGATATCACGCGTCTTCTGGAGACGCCGAAAAAAATCGGACTGACGCTGACGGACTCCATGATGATGCTGCCCACGAAATCCGTGACAGCTCTGATCGGAATCTCTTCCGTACCGACACAGCATCATCCGGGCGGCTGTGCCTCCTGTGAGGTAAAGAACTGTGAGTTCAGGGAAGAATCCTGAACTGTTTCCAGGACCGTTCCGGTAAAAAACCGACACAGAAAGCTGTCGACGTCATTGGCAGCACGAAGATGTAACCGTAAGGCAGGGAAGCCGCTGCTGAAAATTTCGATGTCATGCAACCGCTTCTGAAAGAATATGCCGGAAAAAGCTGCGGAAAGCAGCACCGATGAACCGGCAGCAGAAAAAAAATAAAGAGAAGGGCAGGAAATATATGGCCTGTAAAATCCCGATTGACAGAAAACGAATTTATTTTGACGGAGGCACCGGCTCTGTCCTCCAGACCATGGGTCTGAAGGCGGGCGAGCTTCCGGAGACCTGGAACCTGATTCACCCGGACCGGATTGTGAAACTTCACAGAAGCTATTTCGAGGCGGGCGCAAATATTGTCGTCACCAATACTTTCGGCGCCAATGCACCGAAGTTCGGAGACCGGACGGCAGAGATTACGGAGGCTGCGGTGCGCCTCGCAAGACAGGCGCGCGACGAAGTCGGACGTCCGGAAACGTGGGTAGCCCTTGACATGGGTCCGACAGGTAAACTGCTTGAACCGCTCGGAGATCTGCCGTTTGAAAGAGCCGTGGAAATCTATGCCGAAGTTGTCCGTGCCGGTGTACGGGCCGGCGCCGATCTCATTCAGATTGAGACCATGACCGACACGCTGGAGATGAAAGCTGCCGTTCTCGCCGCGAAGGAGAACAGTGACCTGCCCGTGTTTGTTACGGCCACCTTCGATGAATCCGAAAAAATGATGACGGGCGGAACCCCGGAGTCGGTCACGGCCATGCTGGAGGGCCTCGGCGTCGATGCGCTGGGCGTCAACTGCAGTCTCGGACCGGACAGAATGCTCGGCATCGCACGCCGTTTTCTGGAGGCATCCTCTCTTCCGGTGATCGTCAATCCGAACGCCGGCCTGCCGAAATCCAGAAACGGCGAAACATATTATGACGTCTCTGCCGACGATTTTGCAAAGGGCATGCGTGAGATTGCGAAAGCAGGCGTTCAAGGCATCGGCGGCTGCTGCGGTACCCCACCGGAATACATCCGGAAAGTCATCGCGGCAACGAAGGATATTCCTTTCCAGCCGCCGGTACGAAAGAGCCGCACGGTTGTGTCCTCTTTCGCCAGAACTGTCGAATTCGGCGGAAGACCCGTTCTCATCGGAGAACGCATCAATCCAACCGGAAGGAAAAAAATGAAGGAGGCGCTCCGAAGCGGCGACACGGACTATATCCTGTCCCTTGCCCTTCAGCAGGAGGACGGAGGCGCCGACGTCCTTGATGTCAACGTAGGACTGCCGGAAATTGATGAACCGCCTGTACTGGAGTCAACGGTGAAGAAACTTCAGGCTGTTACGCCGCTCCCGCTTCAGATTGACACCTCAGATACGACGGCCATGGAACGGGCGCTCCGCTGCTACAACGGCAAACCGATGATCAATTCCGTCAACGGACGGCAGGATGTCATGGCGAAGGTATTCCCGCTCGTCAGAAAATACGGCGGCGTTGTCGTCGCTCTCCTTCTGGATGAGAACGGAATCCCGGAAACGGCAGAAGGACGGATCGCTGTTGCCGGAAAAATCATCCGGACCGCGGCAGACTACGGTATCTCCGGAAAAGACATTATTTTTGACGCGCTGGCACTGACGGTCTCTTCGAATTCATCCTCTGCTCTCACCACCCTGGAGACCATTCGAAGAATCCGGGATGACCTGGGCGCAAAATCGATCCTCGGCGTGTCGAACATCTCGTTCGGACTTCCGAGGCGGGAACTCATCAACGGCACCTTCTTCGCCATGGCCATGCAGAACGGTCTGTCGGCAGGAATCATCAATCCCAACAACGAAGCGATGATGAATGCCTACCGCTCCTACCTGGTACTCGCCGGAGAAGATGAACAGTGTGCAGATTATATCAGTACCTACGCCGGCACGAAGGCAGCGGTATCACCGCAGGCGGCAGCTCCCGGGGGAGGTACGGAACCGGCAGGCTCCTCATCCGCGGGATCTTCTTCCAAGGCAGGAAGCACCCTCGCCAGCTGCATTGAGCACGGGCTCGACAGGAAGGCAGCGGAAATCGCGGAAGCGGATATTCAGGGAGGCGATGCCCCGCTGGATCTCATCAACAGAGAGCTGATTCCTGCCCTCGACAGGGTCGGAAAAGATTATGAGAAGGGATTTATCTTCCTGCCCCAGCTTCTGACTTCGGCTGAGGCCGCCAAGGCGGCTTTTGCGGTGCTGAAAAAGTATATGAAGGAAGATCCCACGTCAGTCGGTGAAAAGGTCATTCTGGCCACGGTTAAGGGCGATATTCACGACATAGGCAAGAACATCGTGCGTGTTCTGCTGGAAAACTACGGCTATCAGGTCATAGATCTCGGCCGCGATGTGGATCCGGAACTTATCGTCGACACCGCACTGAAGCAGAATGTGCGCCTCGTCGGTCTGTCCGCTCTCATGACAACAACAGTCCGGAGCATGCAGGACACCATACAGCTTCTGCACGAAAAGAAACCGGACACAAAGACCGTCGTCGGCGGCGCCGTCATGAATCCCGACTATGCCTCTCAGATCGGAGCTGACTTCTTTGCCAGAGATGCCATGGAAACCGTACGCGTGGCGGATGAAGTGTTCGGGCACTGAGGCCCCTCTGAAGTAAAGGTCGGTTGAAATCCGAAGTTCCAGTTTGAACGAGTAAGTTCCATGCCTACTTGAATTTGCACAGCGAAGTTCTGGAATTACAGATTTACCCTCTGTA
>ONOC01000128.1 GCA_900319355.1 uncultured Eubacteriales bacterium
CTTCCGCCGCTCCCACCGCATTGTCCGCGCGTACGGGTCGGAGGGGGCCTTCGGCCTTCCGGATCTGAGCACGCGCTGCCCGGACAGCGCGTCCCAGATTCTCCGGGTCGTCTATGCGGGACTTGATGATGAGGGTGTGGAGGACGCGGTCTGCCTGCTGATCAATGTCTTCTGGGAGACGCAGTGGCTCGATCTTCCGTCCCTTCCGGGAAAGCGCGGCTGGTCGATTGCCTTTGATTCCTCCCTTCGCTATCTGAAGGAAGGCTACGCGCTGCCGGACAGCCGTCAATCCGTCCCGTCCGGCCAGTGGGTCGAAATGGAACCCCGCTCCGTGCTGGTGCTGACGCCGGCAGGAAAACCGGAGGAAACCGCACAGGAAGAGCCGGACTGCTGAGGCGGGCGGTCCGGGCATGCCTATGCTGCCCGGCTTTTCTTTACCATATCAGCTCTATCTGCTGGATTATCTGAAAAACAGCGGCAAAACCATCCTGATCGTCCTGCATGACCTGCATCTCGCTTCGGGATTCTGCGACCGTCTCTTCCTCCTCAAGGACGGGAAAAACGTGGCGGAGGGAACGCCGGAGGGCGTTCTGACCCCGGAACACGTCCGGGATGTGTTCCGGGTGAACGGTCATGCTGTCCGCAAAAGGGACAGAACCGATTTTGAATTGGATATGTCTCTGAACCTCTCCGACGGTTCCCTGTAGGGCGGCCTTCGCGCTCATTCCCCACGCGGGCTTCTTCCCAGTCTGACAGGTATTCTTCAGATCCGCAGGAAACGGATGTTCGTAAGCAAGATTCTTATTCAGTCCCTTGCTTTTCCCTCGTTTTAATTCATTCCGCTCCGAAGTGCCGCCCGTGATACCAGAGCACCGTTGCATCAAACGCATCAAGTGTCTCCACGCCCGTATACCCCATCAGCTCTTTTAACTGGCAATTCATCTGCCGCATTTTCTTCTCGACGGCCGGCGCTCCCTCTTTTAGAAGCCCCGGCAGGATGGCACGCCCGGTTGAGACGGCATCGGCCCCAAGCGCCATAAGCTTGTAGGCATCTCTTCCGTCATCGACAGAACAGTCAGCGAAAATCTTCATTTTCCCTGTAACTTTTCGGATATCCGGGAGAATCATCGCCGGCGGTACGGCAAAAGGCAGTCTCCCGTGATGATGGCTGACCACAATGGCATCCGCGCCTGCTTTCTCGCAGATAGCGGCATCTCTTGAGCTGAGAACGCCCTTTGCCACAAACGGAACGCCCAGTTTATGTGCAAACTCCGCAAATCCTTCAATATCCCGATCCGTCAGTGTTCCGAGTCTTTCACCGTCGACCACATCCGTTTCACCGTCTGTCCCGATGCTGTGATCAATATCGATGCCGACCGCAAAAGCCCGATGTCTCACGGCAAAGTCCATCTGCGCCCTGATCTTTTCACTGTCTGCAAAAGGCTTGATGATGCGGATTGTCTCAGCAATCGGGCTATGATCGAGCCCGGCTTTGTTGAGATGCGAAAAGGCCGGCATCATGATCGGCGACGCGAAACGCTTTCCCCAGAGCTGCATCGAGATATCCGCCACGTGCGTCCCGATGATACGCTCCTCGATGAGGATTTCATCCAGAAACCGCCTTGTATGCCAGCTTGCGTTCGACGCGTCCTTAGGCAGCGCCGGGATAAGTCCCTCCGGTCCCGGCCAGTTTGCTTCTCTTTCCATAGTCTCGGCCTCCTCTCATCTGTCGATTTTTCATTTGACTGCATATGCTGCAAATCCAGAATTTTCACCAATCATTCTCCGGCTCACCAATCCCTGATAGCCGGCAAGAAATAAACTGTATTTTACAGCCTTTCTATGATACAATACCGTTTGTTTCGCATTCCGGCAAGGTAAAGATTTCAGTACACTTTGATTCATCCTCAGTTGGGCAGACACGCAGAGCAAAGCCTGTCCTTTCATCACAGCCCATACGGAAATCCTCATATGTTCAGCCAAGCGTGCCCTCGTAAACTCCGGAGGAGCGTAAGACATAAGGCCGCCTGTCTGCCTCAAAGCAGCGTTTGACATCGTGCTCCCGGAGGGGTAAACTGGTAGACGTTTTAAAGCCATTTTCAACTGAATATCCATATTTCTGCTAGGGGCGCATATGCTGAGACCGGTGAATCTTCACCGGACCCTTATCACTTGAACCGGATAATACCGGCGTAAGGAAGCTGAAATTTTCTGCTTTTGATTTCACACGATTTTCAGCACCTGTCCGCCCCTCCCTGAACGGGAGGTTTTTTTATGCCATTTTTCTCAGAAACAGGCACCGCCATCTTCAGAAGCATACGCCGGACCCGGCCGCTGATTCATCTGATCACCAATCCAGTGACAATGAATGACGTCGTCAATCTCGTTCTTGCCTCAGGCGCGACCGCAATCTGTGCGGATTCCCCGAAAGAGGCGGCAGAGATTTCAGGGCTGGCCGACGCGACGGTTCTGAATATCGGCATGCCTTCTGAATCAAAAGCGGAGGCGATGCTGGCCGCCGGAGAGAAAGCCAACGAACTCGGACATCCGCTGATTCTGGATCCGGTCGGCGCCGGCGCTTCCGATTTCCGGCAGCGCATTCTGAAAACGCTGCTAGAGCGGCTTCATTTCACCTGCATCCGCGGCAATCAGTCGGAAATGGCCGCCTTGCTCGGAGTCTCTTATTCTTCC
>ONOC01000030.1 GCA_900319355.1 uncultured Eubacteriales bacterium
AGTTTGTCGCGCCGACATATTTCATTATGGAAATTTCCCGCGCCCGGGCAAACACCGTAAGTCGTATGGTGATTGCGACGACCACGATGGAAACGATAATCAGAAACAGCATGATCACCATGGCCGCGATTGCCATGAAATTGGTAACCTTCGTCAGCTTGTCAACCGTTTCCTTATAATATTTCGTGCTCTCCACTCCGGCAATCTTGCCTGCGGCCGAATTGACCCGATTGGCGGCGCTGAGGTTGTCCACCTTGACCAGGATCGAATTCGGCAGAGGATTGTCTCCCAGGGAATCCAGCAGATAACCGCTCTCTCCCCAGCGCTCCTTCAGGATTTCCAGAGCCTGAGCCTTCGTGCGATACTGTACCTTGTTAACGCCGTTGATGTTTTCCAATGTATCCATGATGGTCTGAGCCTGTTTGGTGTCCGTGCTGTCCATCAGGTAGACCTCAACCGTGTCGTAGTCCTGCTTGACCATTTCCGTGAACAGGTTGACGTTGACGACGATCACAAAGAACATTCCGAGAATCAGCATCATCGCCGTGATCGCGAAGATGGAAGCCAGCGCCATTCCTTTGTTTCTGCCGATCTGGAGGATCGCCTGCTTGATGTTGTAGAACAGTCTAATCATCCGTGAAGACCTCCTCCCTGTAATCGTCATCCTCGTCATATCCGTACTGTCCGTAATCGTCCCGCACGATATGACCGGATTCAATGGCGATGACACGCTTGTTCATGCGGTCCACGATGTCCTTTGCGTGAGTCACCATGACGATGGTAGTTCCGGTCTCGTTGATCTCATCCAGAAGCTGCATGATACCGGTCGCGGTGTCCGGGTCGAGATTCCCGGTAGGCTCGTCCGCAATCAGCACCTTGGGATTGTTGATGATGGCTCTTGCAATGGCCACACGCTGCTGTTCACCCGCAGAAAGCTCCTGAGGGTACCGCTTGGCCTTGTCTCCGATTCCCACCAGAGTCAGCACCTGAGGCACCCTTTTGCGGATCTGGCGGCGGCTCTTATGCATGATTTCCATGGCAAAAGCCACATTTTCAAATACGGTTTTCTTCGGCAGCAGCCTGAAATCCTGAAACACGATTCCGATTTTCCGGCGCAGCTGCGGTATCTGACGGTTCGAAAGATTGGTCACATCGTATTCGCCGACCTGAATTTTTCCGGCGTCCGCATCAAGCTCTTTCAGAATCAGCTTGATAAACGTGGATTTTCCGGCACCGCTGGGCCCTACCAAAAATACGAAGTCTCCGTTTTCAATGTTGACACTGGCGTTCTCCAGCCCGACATTTTCTCCGTACATCTTCGTTACGTTTGTAAATGTTATCATATAAAATGCTATCCTTTGTATCTGGAGTATTTCTTAAGTTTTCTTAATAACTCGTATAGTATACCATGTTTTTTCCGTTTTGCAAACCTTCTCAGTATGAAGGTTTTGTGAAGGCAGACTTCCCCGGCAGCTGGAACAAAAGCATACGCGGCCCGGCCGGAGAATTCCCGCTGTCACGCAGTAGGACGCTTAGGCCGCAGATTTCCGCCGTCTCGCAGCAGGACGCTTCAGCCGCGAAAAAGGGGCTGTCCACCTGCGATGATTCGCCTGATGACACAGCCCCCGTTCTCTGCAAAAGCTGAATATCAGTAGAGCGCCCGTACCGCCGCAACGATATCCCGGGCCGTCATACCATATTTATCTCTGAGTTCATCCGGCTTTCCGGATGTGTTTCCGTGGAATCTGCAGTCTCAGCAGATCCTTTTGCAGCAACGGATTCTCCGTCAACATTTTCCGTATCGATCAAGGAGGTATCGCCGTCATCGTTTTCCGTATTGATAAAGGAGGTATCTCCGGCATTGATAAAGGAGGTATCGCCGGCGTCTTCCAGGTCGGCTGTCTTCTGCCTTATCTCTGTCATGGCGGTATCAGCCGCAGGAACGGAAGCTCCGGCCGGGATCGCAGAAAAAATACTGCCTGCCGCCAGCAGCGCGGCTGTCATGACCGCACGTGGTATTCGTTTACTCATTGAATTTCCTCCGCCATATTCTGTATAAAAGGATCAGTCCGGCTGTGAAAGTAAAGGTGCCGGCAAGAATATCCGTTTTCCATGAAAGAAAAATCCTTGCCGCCTTCTCTTTCCAGGAAAGATCAGCAGCTTCTGCCGAAAGGGATTCCGGCCGGTTCACCCTGTGTCCGCGGACGAGAAGCCTGTGGGTATTGACTCCGTAAGGCGTACAGGTCATCAGCGTTGCCAGATCTCTTCCCTCTTCTATTTTCAGTTCATCAAATTCCGAAGGCAGGACTGTCGTGATCCTGTCTGTTTCGTAATAAAGATTTTTCTGACCGGTATGCAGGATAAAGATGTCTCCCTGATGCATTCTGTCGAGGTTTGTGAACATCTTTGCTTCCGGAAGGCCCCGGTGCCCCGTGATGACCGTGTGAGTGTTCCTGCCTCCGATGGGCAGAGATGAGCCATACAGATGTCCTGCCCCTTTCTGAAGTGAGTTGTCCGAGGCATAGTGACTGACGGGCAGATTGACACCGATACAGGGAATTTCGACATACCCCATGATGCCGTCTCCGGCCGCATTCAGCAGTGATTCATATTCGGTATCGTCGGCTTCGCCGTAGTCAAATGCCCCGGGAGATTTTTTCATCCGAAGCATGAACCGGGCTATCTGATCTGAACCGGAAGCGGCCAGATCCCGGTTGTATTTTTCGGCTCTGCCTGTCTCTTCGCCCGTGATCACGGACTCATGAGCGGCTCTCCCTTTCAGAATCATGGACTGCTGAACCGCAGCGTTCCATCCGCGGCTTACGAAAATATACATCAGAAGAAGAATGCCCGTTGTTTTCAGAAGTTTCGAGATCAGTGACGGCATGAAGGCTCATTCCTTCTTTTTCTTACGGTCATCCCGGAGGTAATCAGAATCAGCGCCGCCACAAGCGGAATGACAAGTCCGGTACCTCCGGTAGACGGGAGTTTCTGGATTTTTATATTCGTGATCTGAACAGGACTGCCGTTTTCTTCGATGGTGCCGTAAACGGCACTTCCGTCGTCTGTTACGAGAGAAACCTGTTTTCCCGTTTCATCTGTTTTCGGGTGTGCCGTATAGGTCAGCGTGGCTGCTTCTTCAACGTTTTCTCCGGGAACCGGGTGATCCAGCGCGCCGGGCTCATGATGTCCGGCTGAACGCCAGATGGTTTCTCTGTATCCTGCCATCACGCCCTCCGGTGTGAACCAGGCACTGAACTTCACCAGATATTCATCCTCATTCAGGCAGTATCCTTCCGGGGCTTTGATTTCCTTGATGTAGTAGAAGGTATTGTCGTCCAGACCGTGAAAATGCAGATGACCGTATTCGTCTGTTTCAGAAGACTGCACGGCTTTTTCTCCGGTGAGATCCTGATCCATCTCCTGGTCCGTGGCGTATAAGCCGAAGACAGCGCCTTTCAGGCCCAGATTTTCACCGTCTTTTCCCGCTATCATTTTTGTACCGACAGCAGTGTCATCTTTCCTGGTTACCCCGGTCGGTTCTCCGGTATCGGTTACAAGATAAAAAGAGGAATCTTCCGACGTTCTTGTCCGGCTGTTTTCAGGCGTGAATACGGACTGCCCGTCGAGCAGATCACCCATGGCAAAAGTATAGCCGTAGGTATAACGGTTTAATTCGTAATACGTATCCGGACTGGCAGGATCAAATGGCTTATTCGGATTCCGGGAGTACCGGATAACGGCATGATTCAGATTCTCCGAAAAATTTTCTCCGGCTTTATCGTTCAGTGAAGATTCATAGGTAATCACTATTTCCGGCCGCTTCGTGTCCGCCCTGTGCGATCTGATCGCTGCAGAGGTGAAACTGACGGTGAATCCGGAGCCGTTCCTGTCGTCTGTCGTAAGGGAATAAGTTGAACTTCCCGGCTGCTCTTCCCTGCCATTGACAAAGACTTTGATATTGACCGGCTTTTCCAGCCCCTCTGCCAGATGATCGGTGATGACATACTGCGGATCTGTATAGTCATCTGAATATGAAGGCATGGTCATGCCGTCAATTCTGAACTCGATTTTCTGCCCTCTGGCAAAGACATCCCCGTAGTATGTCCGGGTCTTCCCGTCTTCCAGCACGGCGTTACTGCCGGGAATCGTTTTGTCCATAACGGAGGATGAGGATTTGACGTAAGCCTGAGAAGGCGTGCTGCTGTCTGCGTAACAGAAAAAATCCGTCATATCGACGGCACCCGGATTCTGCTGCGACGGATTGTTGGCATCGGTAATATTCAGTGCCACGAGAGCCGGATTATAGACATGATCGGCTGACCCTGTGACCAGAACCGCATAAAGACCCGGTTCCACGACTGCTGTATAGGTCGTGCCCGCCTGATCAGGTGACATTTCCGTACCCTGATCAGCAAAGGTTCCTGCCTCTATGGCATCGGCGATGGCGGACAGATCCGACGGCGTGACCAGTTCATTGATATCGACGGACTGATTTTTTGATCCGTCGGCAAATCTTCTGCTGAAGCTGCTGCCGGTATGCTGCGGATCTGTGAGCACATAGCGCACCAGCTTTCCGTCTTTGTAATAGCCGTCGATGAGCTGGTAGGCGGTAACCGTAATTCCCTGTTCTGCAGCAATGCCGCTGACGGTGATCCGGCCTGTGCTGCTCTCTTTACCGTCCTTTCCGGGACCCGCCTGTTCACCGTATTCTCCTTCCTTTGATGCCGCCGCGGAAACCGTACTGACGGCAGCATTCAGGCACAGAAACGCGGCCAGTGCGCAGGTCTGCAGTCTGATTTTTTTCTTCATTGACAGTGATCTCCTTTCCCTCATGAAATAGTTATTCGTAAACTCCTCTGCGTTTGCCGCTGTAACCTGTAAAACATACGGCACAGGCCTGAAGCGGCTGCCGCTGAAGCTTTCCCCCGGCGGATGCACAGGTGGAAAGTGTGATGACGTGAATATGCTGTTCAGGGACGGCATCCTCAAGCGTATAGAGGGCGTATTCTTCCTGACTTTCAATCCACCGGTTCATTTCGCTGTCCGTAATGAATCCTGTTTCATACGTCTCAGAACCGTCCGGGACCTTCAGCATCCGGAAAACCCGGAAGGTGTAGTACCCGCCCTTTACATGGATCCAGAAGTAAGGATGCTGCAGGGTATAGGCAGGATCGGCATAGAGATCGTTTCGTCCGAACATGGTTCCGTCCCGCATGTTGTGACCGTATAGAATGGTGTGTCTGTCGGAAAAATCCCGGCTGCAGTCCGGATGCATGAAGATGGTACCTGCAAATGACGGCTTTCCGTAAAAATCCGTGTGCAGATAAGTCCCGGTGCTCCGGCCCCTGACAACGGGATAACCGGCCCCGGTCGGCAGGTGAATCCACCCCGTATAATCGGGATTCAGCTGCTCCAGTCTGTCGAAATCAACGACAAGACTGTCGGAGAGAGCGGGATCATTCAGATATGCCGGATTTTCCGCAGTGACTTCGGTGCATGAATAATCAGAGACACTTTCTTTTCCGGCGTCGGTTTTCAGACCGGCATCATCAGGCGTCCGGTCATCTCCGGCTTCGGAATCAGCTTCGGCGGTATACGCTTCCGCGATGCTGTCATACTGTCTTTCTTCCCTGAGATACTCCATTCCTGTAACCAGGAAGGCAGTAAGACACCATAACCCTGCGGCAAGGCAGACTCTGCCCGCTGTTCCCGATGCGGATTTTTTTCTTTTTCTCATGGCAGTAAGTGTTTTCTCCGTTTTTATCAGAAGGCGCACTTCTCCCTGTTCCATGTATTTTCTCAGAACATGGTGCATGCCCAGGCTTCATCTCTTCCGAAGGCGTGGGTTCTGATAATACCTTCACTGCTTCCGTAGGCTTCTATGGTCTGTGCATTGCCTGCCGCGTCTGTGCCCGCATAGACGGCCACATGATGGACATAGCCGCCGGATGCATAAAATATAAGATCACCCGGCTGAAGCCGGTCAAAGGCGATTCTGGTGCCGCACTGAGACTGCGCTTCGGCGGTTCTCGGCAGAGAGATGCCGACTCTTGCATACAGCTCCCGGGCAAATCCTGAGCAGTCGCAGCCGTTGTACAGATCGTTTCCGCCCCACACATAGGGATGCCCTATGGCTGAGGCCGCCAGTGTCACGATCTGTCCGCGGATCCGGGCTTCCCGGGAGGCAGCTGTATCATCTGATCCTGTGAGAGGTGTATCCGTCTCTCTGGCTGTTTCCGCCGGGGATGCTTCGCTGACGGAAGACATGCTTTCGGATGGCTTTTCTTCGGCATTCAGGGTGTTTTCCGATGAAGAAATGTCAGGTGAGGCTGCGGCGGGAACATCGGATGCAGATGGAAGACCGGATGTTGATGAAATACCGGATAAGGTGGATACCTGATCCGAGGATGTGGATAACTCTTCTGTTATTTCCGGTTCAACAGAGACCAGGCTTGCGTAAAGAGCGGTAATCAGAGCATCCTTATTGTCCGTGGCCAGAACGGCCTGCGGCAGCTGCTCTGCTGCTGATGATGCCGCATCTTCTGTCAGATCTGTCAGGGCGGATGAACGGATAAATCCTTTCAGTTTTCCGGATTCCACATAGGTCCACCGGGGATTTTCTGTGTCGAGGCGGTAAACCAGTCCGCCTTCAGGTACCATTCCGACAGCCACATATTCCATTCCGGGGCCGCATCGGAGTTCCTGTCCTTTCATGCTGTTATCCGGTGAGATGACGACTGCCGGATTTATCTCTGTCTGTGTTTTTTTCGATGTGATTCTGCGGTAAAAGAATGACGCATTCTCGCTGACGGAAAGGCAGCTTTCTGCTTCTCTGCCGATCTGCCTCACTTCATCCGTTGATTGATGTTCTGCCGCGAGATGCATGGCTTTTTCATTCCGGATCCTGTTCAGGATGCCGGCGTCTTCCAGCGTATCGCTCTTCATAAAACCGCGTACCATGCCGGATTCGACATAGCACCATCCGTTTTCCTCCGTGCTGAGGACATGGACCATGCCCAGGGATGGTACGGTGCCGGCTGTTTCTGCCTGATCATCCATGGCGGTAAACACCGGCGTTTCAGCTCCTGTTATTTTTCTGCAGTCTCTGACACGGGTAAAATGCCAGTGATCCAGCTCTTCGTAAAGTTCGCCGGGAATTTCATCCGACGCATCATTTTCCGTTTCAGATGCCGCGTAAACTGCGCGTGCAGCCGGCACGGCAACCGGTATGTCAACAGACGCGTCATGGCTCCCGGCATCACCGTCAGCCTGTTCTGTGTCCATTTCAGCGGAGTCTTCACCATGACTGCTGTCTGTATCGTCGCTGCTTTCAGCTGCGCTGAGGTCAGTTTCAGAGATGATGTCAGCCGGAGCCTTTTCATCACCGGCTTCATTTTCTCCGCTGTCAACGGCATACATATCCTCTGACACGAAACCATCTTCCTGATCCGGACTGTTTTTATCAGCGTTATCGTCTGTGTTTTCGCCACAGACGTTATTTTCTGAGGAAAGATTTTCTTCACCGGAGGAGACCAGATCATCGTCATCGTCAGCTTCCTCTTCCGGCGTGCAATCCGATGCCAGATCACCCGTTCCTGCCGGGTCGCAGAGATAGCTGTATGATGAAGAATCCGTCTCAGAAGGGCTGCTTTCACTGTCTGACGGATACAGCCCGGATACAGTGGATGCAGGGCTTTCATCTTCATGCTGTCCGTTCCGGAGGGCGGCATCTTCTTGTCGCGAGGTCAGCGAAGAAGGATCGGAAAAATCAACATAGACGTCTGAAGCGTCTTCTCCGGTCGCGGACAACGCAGTGCCTGTTCCGGAAACGTCAGATCTCATCTCTTCTTCTGCGGAAGCAGGAAAATTGACCGGAGAAAGTGCTGTGGAAGCAAGGACATTGACCGGAGAAAGTGCTGTGATCAGCATAAAAATGCCGGCAGTTTTCAGGATTTTTCCTCTCATGGATACCTCCTTCAGTCAGCGGGCGGCAGAAAATGATCCGGCCGGCCTGCGGGGAAAGACAGTATGGTAAAAAGATGAACAGAAAATGAATGTACAGAAAATCAGAGCCCGGAGGTCAGTACAGACCTTCTGGCATGACGGAATTAAAATATGTCTTGTCCTGTAGCGACGCGAAAGCACGCAGTGCGAAGCGGCGCGTGGACTTATACAATATGTGGTACTACCTGTAGTATGGGATTTATTGTATGAGAAATGCGGCAGCGCAGGGAATGGAGTCTGCGCCGTCCGCCTGATCTGATCTGATATGTCAATCATAAGACAGAGATGAAATTATTTCCACCTCATTCTGGCGCGGTTCGCCGCGATCTGACACGGTCCGCCCCGGTTCGCTGCAGTCCGCCCCGATTCGCTGCGGTCCGCTCCGGTTCACTGCGGTCCACCACGGTTCACTGCGGTCTGCCCCGGTTCACCATGATCCGCTCCGATTCACACCGCCGTTCCGATCCGGTAAACGGTGTGCCGGACTATCCGGCTATCCCTGACTTCGGTTTACGGTCCGGCAGGATGGGTACTCAGGCAGGATTACATCTGCAGTTTTTTCAGCAGTGCAGAAAAATATGCCGGAAGCGGTGCTGAAAATTCCATATATTCCCCTGTGACAGGGTGAACGAAACCAAGCACCATGGCATGAAGGGTCTGTCCTTCAGTACCTCTGACGGGACAGTGTGCCGGGCCGTAGACTTCGTCTCCCAGAAGCGGATGGCCCGCCGTGGCGAGGTGCACGCGGATCTGGTGCGTCCGTCCGGTTTCCAGTTCGCATTCCACATACGTGTAACCGTTCAGCCTTTCGAGCACGGTCATATGCGTAATGGCCGTCTTTCCTTTATCTGCCGGTACGACAGCCATTTTTACCCGGTCAGAAGGATGCCGTCCGATGTTTCCCTCAAAGCGGAAACGGTCGTCGGCTTCCCGTGTCACGCGCAGATTTCCCCCCGCGAAGATTTTTTCATCGGGCATGCGGTCAAAGGAACCGTGACAGATGGCGCGGTACTTCCTGGTGATGCTGTGTACGGCCAGCTGCTGCGACAGAGACCGGTGCGCGCGGTCCGTCTTGCAGACGACGAGTGCTCCTGTGGTGTCCCGGTCGATCCGGTGAACAATGCCCGGCCGCAGTACGCCGTTGATACCTGACAGATGGCCCTGACAGTGGTACAGAAGGGCGTTGACCAGTGTATGCTCATAATGCCCGGCCGCCGGATGCACGACCATTCCCTTCGGTTTGTTGACTACCAGCAGCTCATCATCCTCATACAGAATGTCGAGAGGAATATTCTCCGGAAGGATCTCCGGCTCCCGGTTCTCCGGCACGCGGAAGTAGATTTCATCGCCGTCGTGAAGAATGTAATTTGCCTTCACCGGTCTGCCGCCGACCGTACAGCCGCCGCCTTTCATGATTTTCTGGATATAAGAACGCGACAGACCGGGCAGTTCCTGCGACAGATAACTGTCGATCCGGATGCCTGCCTGGTCTGCCGTGAAAGTGAGTTCTTTTTCATTCATCATATATCTGACAGAAATAAGAGCTGTCTCTCCTGTTTATTTACTGAAGATCTCTTCATAATCGCTTTCCCTGTATCTGAAAAGCACAAAGCAGATCAGTACAATGACCCCAAGGGTCACATAGATATCCGCGACATTGAAGATCGGAAAATTGATCAGCGAAAAATAAATAAAATCCACGACATAACGGTGAACCATTCTGTCGATCAGATTCCCGACTGCGCCGGCGCAGAGCACTGTGATGCAGATGAGCAGCGGCATGTATTTTCCGGTCTTCAGAATTTTTCTGACGGCCCATACAGCCACCACGAGAAAAACCGCCGTGATCAGATAGAAAAACCACTGCTGATTCTGCAGCATGCTGAAGGCAGCGCCGGTATTTTCAAGATACCGGAGCTCAAGCACGCCGCTGATCAGCACCACAGGGTTCTGATTTTTCAGATGGACAACGGCGAGATATTTCGTGAACTGATCAAGGATCACGAGAAAAATGGCGAGCAGGAGCAGAAAGAAGGCTGTCCTGCGGGAATGATGGTCTGTCATGCACTCTCTCCTGTCAGTACGCGTGCGGCAGCGAGAAGCTCCGCATCGGTCACGTTCCTGTCAATAACCGCATTGCCGAGGCCGTCAAGCAGGATAAATTTCAGCCTGCCGTTTTCAACCTTCTTATCTGATCTGGCTGTCTCCACAATCTGTTCCGCCGTGAGACCGCTGACACTGACAGGCAGATCAAAGATGCGGTTCAGAGCGAGAATCCTGTGATAGACGGATTCAGGGATCATGCCGCGCTCCATGGAGAGCCAGGCGGCGCCGACACTTCCTATGGCAACGCACTGTCCGTGCAGAAGTCTGAAACCGCAGTCCTTTTCGATCGCGTGTCCCAGCGTATGTCCGAAGTTCAGAATGGCGCGAAGGCCCCGGTCCTCGGGGTCATCCTCTACAACAGCTCCCTTGATTTCACAGCAGGAACGTATGACATAGGAAAGTACATCGGGGTCCCTTGCCAGGATACGGTCGGCTTTCCGCTCGATTCTGCGGAAGAAATATTCGCTCCTGATTTCCGCACTCTTCAGCACCTCACCCATGCCGGAAGCAAACTGATCAGCCGGAAGGGTACGTAAAACGGAGGCGTTCATATACACAAGGCGGGGCTGATGAAAGGCACCGACCATGTTTTTATATTCGTCGAAATCCACACCCGTTTTTCCTCCGACACTGCTGTCGACCTGCGCGAGCAGTGAAGTCGGAATCTGGAAAAAATCGATGCCGCGGAGATAAATGGATGCGGCAAATCCGGTCAGATCTCCCGTCACACCGCCGCCAAGCGCCGCCAGCATGTCCGAGCGGTCGAAGTGATTTTCTATCAGAAAGCGGATCAGCGCCGTCACGGTATTCAGATTTTTATTCTGTTCTCCTGCCGCGAAAGTCCAGGTATAGAGCTCTGTATTGCTGAGATCTGAAAGGGCATCCGTGACCTCGTCGAGATAGAGCGGACCGACATTGGAGTCGGTGACAACACAGATCTTGTGCGGAGCAATGCCGTCGATCGCACGGATCTCATCTGCCAGTTCGGAAAAATCATCCTTCCAGACGATCGGATAGGAAAAAGCAACGCCGTTCACCGTCCGCTGAATTGTCAGTGTATCTTCCATACTTTGCCTCCGGTAAGAAAAAGCACCAGAAAGAATTAAATTCTGTCTGATGCCTGAAATCACATTCTGATACTGCTCACATGCTGATACGGTTCCTGCTTATTTCAGTATGCACTGGAAACAGCCGGCATGGATCCGCCGAGAAGATCCTGAATATCTCCGGTAATCTCGACATTGGAAGGGGTAAGAATAAAGATGTAGCTTGACACCTTCTGAAGTCCGCCGGCGATGGCATAGCATGAACCCGATGAAAAATCGATGATTCTCTGAGCCAGCTCTACGTCGATGCCTTCGAGATTCAGCACAACGGTGCACCCGGAAAGAAGGGTGTCGGCAATCTCGCGGTAATCCTCTACTCTGGAAGGCTTGATCACACAGACTTCCATGCTGGAAGCAGCGGAAACGTTCCTTCTGCGCATCGGTGTCACCTTCGGGTTGGAGTTTGTTCTCACGGAAGGTCCCTTGGGTGCGGATTTCTGTGAACTGAATCTGGATGATGAGAAACGGCTGTCGCTGTCAGTATCCTGACTGCTCTCGTCCGGATCATCTTCCGGTTCAGCCTCTTCTTCTTTCTTATGACGGCCGAATCTCTTTTTCGGTTTCTCATCGACCTCATCAAAATCGTCTTCGTCGTCGAAGAAGCTGTCGTCGTCTTCGTCATCGTAGTCGTCATTTAAACGGACCGCATCGAGAAACTTATCAAAAATATTCATATATGTGCTCTCCTGTTACTTACTGTAATCGCGTGCGCCAAAAATGGCAGTGCCTACGCGTACCATGGTTGCGCCCTCTTCGACAGCGACCTCAAAGTCATTGGTCATGCCCATGCTCAGAACACGCATATCAACATTATCAATGTTTTTCTTATTGATGTCAACCGCTAATTGACGCAATTTACGGAACACAGGCCTGTTATCCTCGGGATTTTCTACAAAAGGAGCACTCGTCATCAGACCTTCCAGACGGATATGAGGGAACCCGGCAAACTGCTCGGCGAACGATACACAGTTCTCCGGGGTTACGCCGAATTTACTCTCCTCTCCCGCCACATTGACTTCGATCAGTACAGGAATAATGCGGTCAAAACGCACACCCTCTTTTTCAATGGTCTCTGCCAGCGGCAGCGTGTCAACAGCGTGAATCATTGTGACATAATCTGCGATATATTTCACTTTATTTCTCTGCAGATGGCCGATCATGTGCCAGCGAATATCCTTCGGCAGGTCATCATGTTTTGTCCGGAGTTCCTGAATGTAATTTTCTCCGAAATCACGGACACCGTAATCATAAAGCGCCTGAATATCCTCTTCGGGTTTTGTCTTGCTGACGGCAACCAGCGTGACATCCTCAGGATTTCTCCCCGCGCGCGCACATGCCGCCTCAATCCTGGCCTTTACCTCATCATACCTGTCAGTAATCAATGAAAAGCACCTCTTTCCTGCATTTATATTTGATTTATCTCAGCTTCAGTTTATCTCAGCTTTCATGAAGAATCTGAGATTCATCCACATCGGTTCCGTCACGGACAATGTAATCATACTGCGAAATGCCATAGTCCGTACCCTCGGCTACAATGGCATATTCCTCATTCTGATCAAGAATATTCACTTTACGGAACTGGGCATAACCGAGGTTTGTGCAGTACACGCCCTCGAGTACGCTCACATTTCCTACCGTGTAGGTGGATCTGGAATCTGTCTGAATAATGATATCGCCTTCGGAGAAAGTATCTTCGTCGACATAATATACTTCTGTCCCGTCATCCAGCGTTGTTTTTTCATAGAGATCGGCTTCCACGAATTCGGTTGTCTGATTTCCGTTTTCATCTTTCGTCTGACGGATGAATCCGCTTGTCTGCCCGTCATCTCCGCCGCTCACCTCGAAGGAGACGGGAATGACATAGAATTCCTTGTTTACAATGGAAGAAATCGGAATCTTCAGACCGCTGACCGTATTGGTCACGAGCTCGATATCCAGATAGCGGTCATCGCAGTATCGCACCATGCCGCTGTAGAGGGTGACAAGTGCATAATGGGTACCGTCTTTGTCAAAAAGGGACAGATCTCCGTTCTCTGAAAGGCCGTCCTTCTCAAAACGCACTTTAATGACCGAACGGGAAGACAGCGATGCATACTGTCTGTCGGAGACAGGAAAAACAAGTTCCCAGGTATCGTCTGTAATGACACGGAAAACCGGATCCCCGGAGCTGACGGCTGTGTCTGACTGTATGGCCGAAGACGCATGGCTGCTTCTGTCAAAATCGTCCGCCGTCACCTCTTCCGCCTTCAGCCCTTCCAGCCCGTCTGTCGTATAGGCAATCACGCCGTCGGAAGGTGTTTTCACGCGGGTTCCGCTGATGGTACGTCCGGTACCTGCATGATTCGCCAGCATGGACTGCAGCGAATATCTGAAATGATAGACGCTGTCGTACTCATCGCTGCGCCAGGCACCGGAAAAGGCGGACGCCAGAGAACGGATCTGTTCCATTTCGGAATCATCCGGTTCCGTTTCAGAAGAAGACTGAACGGATTCTTCTTCCGCCGCATCGCCGATACTGCAGACACAGGTATCCTTCGATGCCTTATCGCCGTCCTGAACATAATAACTGACGGTTCCGCTCTCCGGTGCAGTAACAACCTGCTCCGAACGAAGGGCGAGAGCCGTATAATTTTCATTCTGAGACAATGTGCCTTCTGTCACCATATACGTTGAAATATGGCCGGCCGTCAGGTACATCACCAGCATGATAATCAGGTAGACAAAAAGGGCGCTGAAAATCACGACACCGATATTGAACGTGCCGCGCCTTCTGTTGTCATTTCCGTTTCTGTCAGCCAAGTAGCTTATCCTCCCCTGCTGCAATCCACGCTATTGTATCATTTTCGGCTGTTTTGTACAACGTGCGAAAAAGCCGCCCGGATAAATCCGGACGGCTCAGGATGTACCTGTGACAGATAAAACATGTGACAGAAAAAGAAATTAAAGAGCAAGAAGAATCTTGTCCTGCAGAGAAGGGTCAAGTTCTGACTTCTCCATGGACATACTGATAATAAAATCTACTTTAAAAAGAGTGCTGATATGGTCCAGCTGCTCAATGCAGTCGGTGATCTGATCCTTGTGGTCTTCCAGTCTTGCTACTTTCAGGAAACCGTCAAGATACATCTGCTCGATATCTCTGTTCTGTGAAATGATACCGCAGATAAATCCGATGAACTCATCACTGTTCTTCAGCGGGAATGCGGAGCAGTCGATCAGACGGATCTTGTTATTCAGCTCCAGCATATGCTTGGAACTCTTATCCAGATAAACGATGCTTCCTGTAGCAACCTTTATTGTGCTGTTAACCTTATCGAGAATATATTTGGTCTTGCCTTTTCCTTTCTGTCCGATAATTAACTGAACCATGGCAGCGCCTCCTTAAGGTAATTTGATTTTTTTGTAAATTTTAACTAAAAATCTTTAATTTCTGAAACAATTATATGATATTTCGACAAGAATGACAAGGTGAATTTTACGAAAAAATCATGTAACGTTCACATACCGTCAGGAACAGGACGGCTCCCCTTTTGATAAAGCCCGGGGGCTGCTTATCCTTCGTTGACAAGAGACAGCAGAGACGACATATCTCCATAGAGCGTATCCTTATCAGACGCACCTGTAACGATGGCACAGTAACTGACGCCGTAGCCGTTCTGCACGATCAGGGCCAGACAGGAGCCGGCTTCATCGGTTGTACCGGTCTTACTGGCCATGATGGTGATATTCTGCGGCAGTGAATAGATACCCGTCAGATACTCATCCGTCGATTCCTCGGTAAAGGTGCTTTCCCCCTCCGTACCGGTTACACTGACCTCAAGAGAATCTATGGATGCCATCTGCGCAAATTCCGGGTGCTGATAAGCGGCATTCATCATCAGATAGATATCGTAAGGCGTTGTGTAATGGTCATCATCATGAAGGCCGGTGGGATTGACAAAATGTGTGCCGGTCATGCCCAGTTCTGCGGCCTTTTCATTCATTTTCGCAACAAAAGCTTCCGTACTTCCTGCCACTGTCCTGGCGATTGCCATGGCCGCTTCATTGGCGGAATAAACGAGAAGGAGCTTCATCAGATCTTCCATGGTCAGCGTATCGCCGCTGTCCAGCTGCGACTGCTGGGCATCCGTGTCCAGATCGAAATCCGAGTCCTGCATGGTGACCGTAGCGGACATACTGGCATTTTCAAGGCAGACGAGCGCCGTCATGATTTTGGTCAGGCTGGCAGGATACACCCTGTCGTAGATGCCATGGGCGAAAACGGCACTTTTATCGTCCAGATTGAAAAGAAGCGCCCGCTCCGTCCCTTCCGAGAGGGAGAGCTTATCACTGCCCTCTTCTGCTTCCGAGGCCACAAGGTCCGTACCGGTTCCTGTGAGGCTCTGCAGCGCAAAGGCTGAAAGTCTGGATGTGTCATTTTCATGATCAATCTGATAAGGTTCGGATACATCCAGCTTCCGCTTCACGGAGATTCTGTACCAGAGTGCTGCGCCGACAACGGACGCCAGTATCACAAGGCAGAGGATGGTCCGGAAAAAAATCCTTTTTTTCCTACGCTTCTTCCGCGCTGAATGTTTCTCCCCTGTAGACATAGGAACCTCCGTCTTCATAATACTGTTTCTTCTGAAGTCCGACATTGAGCACAAGCCCCATGCCGATAAAAAGACTGATGACTGATGTGAGTCCGTAGCTGACGAACGGCAGCGTCGTTCCGGTATTCGGAAGCAGACCCGTGGCCACGCAGATGTTCAGAAAGCTCTGAAACGCGATCAGTGAGGCCATGCCGTCGCAGATCAGCCTGCCCTCAAGGTCTTTGGCTGATTTTCCCGTGTAGAGACACATGAGGACAATGGACAGTTCCAGCAGAATCAGGATCAGGCAGCCGATAAATCCAAGCTCCTCTCCCGCCACCGCAAAAATAAAATCGTTCTGGATTTCTGCGATGAAATTTCCCTTGTTGGCCGTTGATACATCGCTGTTGTTCAGTCCCTTTCCGGTCAGTCTGCCGGAACCGATGGCCATGATGGAATTATCCTGCTGCATCGCCGCATCATCATACTCATCATTGTTCGGTTCCATAAAGGCCATAATGCGGTCCTTCTGGTAATCATCGACAATGTGCAGGTCTGTCTGTGTGACCAGATAAACCAGCGCCAGAATCAACGGTATGATGATCAGCAGGATGATGCCGATTTTTTTATAATCCAGTCCCGCCGCAAAGTACATGCACGTGAAGACCACGGTAAGGGTGATGGTATTCTTCAGGTCCGGCTGCCGGAGAATCATAAACAGCGGCACGGCCATCAGTATAACCGACTGAAAAATAACGCGCCAGCTGCTGAGATCGGAAGCATGTTTCATAAAATGCGACGAAAGAAACATGATCAGCAGAATTTTGCAGAGCTCTGTCGGCTGGAACTGAAATCCGCCGATGCTGATCCATCTTGCCGCTCCCTTGGTACTGATGCCGAACAGCATGACCATGAGCAGGAGCGCCGCATTGATCAGATAGATACCGCTGCTGAAATGAAGCAGCCAGCTGTAATCGATCAGCGACACCACAATCATGATGGCAAATCCTGCGATGACACCGAAGAGCTGCCTCGATGTCAGAGAAGAATCGGCCGAGTTGACCAGAAGCACTCCCATGATACTTATGGCGGCGAGCAGGCCGACCAGAATAAAATTATAATCCTTCAGTTTATAAAGCTTCAGCATGATTCCTGTCTCTTTCCGGATCCGGCCGGTCCGTCAGTCAGTGACATTCGTAGCCACCATGCTGTCGGTATCCGCCTCGCCTTTCAGAATATCATCTTTTGCCGATAATCCGTAATAACATTCAAGCATGTCTCTCGCACACAGAGAAGCATTTCTCGAGGAATATCCTTCGGCGATACGGACAGCGTAGGCAATATTTCCCTTACTTTTTACGCTGTCATCCGCCGCGTCCTGTACTTCCGTGAAGCCCATGCACAGCGCATGGTCCGGACGTACCGTGGATTCCTGAGCTGTACCGGTTTTGCCGTATACATAGACCTGATCGGAAAATCCTCTCCAGGCGGTATCTCCGCTGACAGCGGCAAGCATACCTTCATGAATCGTATCAAAAATATCGCTGTCGACGTCAACCTTTGAGCCGATTTCACTGCCGTACTGCTTCAGCAGATTGCCGTTATAATCGGTTGTCCTGTCTACCAGCGTCAGATAATAGCAGTTCCCGCCGTTGGCTACAGCCGATACATATCTGGCGAGCTGCGTCGTCGTATACTGATGGTTGCCCTGTCCGATGGCTGACGGGTATGGCATCTTGTCGGAAATGTGCGGCTCTGATTCATCCAGCTGAACGCCGGAAGTTTCATTCAGACCGTACATCGAAGCGTACTTCTTTTCCGCTGAAAGCGCCCGCTCTTCAGAAAAGTTATTGTTGCTGTCCAGCCCGAGCCGGAGACCTACATTACAGAAGAATACGTTGCAGGAGTTCTGCAGACCGCCGACCACATTGAGAGGGCCGTGAGCAGAAGGATAAATCCAGCAGTGAACCATATCCGATTCGGACAGATAGACCAGATCAGAAGTAAATACACCGCTGCAGTTGATCAGCGTGTCCTTTGTAATGACACCTGACGCAAGTCCGGCCGTCGCCATACATGGTTTGAAGGTGGAACCGGGTGCCGTCAGCTGCTGCGTCGCCTTGTTATAAAAAGGTGACGAGAGATCGGCGTTGATTTTGTTGTAATAATCTGTATCCATATCGTTGGCCAGACGGTTGCTGTCATAACCGGGATATGTGACGCATGCCTTTACCGCGCCGGTTTCAGGGTCGGTTACGACCATGGAACCGGAACAGGGATCCAGTGCCAGCATCGCAGGGGTAATGGCCAGGGTATGTATTTCCATCTTCATGGCTTCAAACGGTGTCATACTGCCGCTGCTGAGACCGGCATAGATGCCGTCATCCTTTGAAAGAATCCCCTGATCATACAGCGTGAGCATCAGCTGCTGCGGGGATATCTCATCAGCCAGAAGCATTCTTCTGTACAGAAGCTTGGTGAAGCTTTCCTCGTAGGGGAGCTGCTCCTGGATTTCATGGCAGATCGCCGTATACATCTCGGAAGAAGTCAGGTAATCCTCGCTGTCCCCCGAAAGCTGAGATACATCAGCCCAGTTGCTGTTTACTGCATACCGGAGATACTCTGCAGGACTGATGGATTCATTCTTTGTGTAAGCGATATATGTATTATCCGATTTATCGATGGCGCCGGAATCAAGGATGCCCTGCTCATCGGTCAGAAAATCATCAATAATATAATTGAAGTAATCCTGCTGTTCCTCGGTCAGATCCCGGTATGCCGTCGGAGAATCACCGGTCAGCTGATCATTGATCCAGGCGAGAACTTCCTTTCGTTTTGCTGTAATGGCATTCCAGAGTTTTTTTTCATTTTCAGACGCATCTTTGTCACCGAAGGCGTCAAAATCGACCATATTGTTGTTGATAATGGCATTGTAGCAGTCGTAGCTGGCTACGGAGATATCATCCGCATCCTCGAGATCCGCCTTATTGATCTCTTTCGTATCATAAAGGTTCAGTTCGATAATACCGGCGATACGCTGCTCCAGTATCTGGTAACAGGTATTCTGCAGATCACTGTCAATGGTCAGATACACGTCGTTTCCCTGCACCGGGTTCTTTATGGAATCCTTCTTCTCCGAGATAACGGTGCCGAGATTATCAATGGTGACTTCCTCCGACCCGTCAGTGCCCTGAAGCGTCGTTTCCATGGACTGTTCGATGCCGGCCTTGCCGATGACGGAATCGGTGCTGTATCTGTCGCTGTCTTTCTGCAGCTCTTCCAGTTCTTCGGCCGAGGGTTTTCCGGTGTAGCCGAGAATCGGCGACATGGCCTCTGAAGTATTGTAGACACGGATGTAATCTTCGGATACGGAGACACCCTGCAGCGTATCTTCGTTTTCTTCGACGGCCGCAACGGTGGCATCTGATACATTCGTGGCGACGGTGACCGCCATGTAACGCTGAAAACTGACCAGACTCAGCTGATAGCGGACGATGACAATATCCAGCGCTTCCTGTGCCGTCAGCGTGTCTGGCAGGCCGACAGCCGCCTTCTCTTTCTCCGTGTAGGGCTTTTCCTTATCCACCAGGGCGAAACGGTCTGTGCTCATCAGTTCATTCATGATGTCGTCCGCTGTGGCGGATGCCTCTTCATCAGAAAGTTCATCGATGGTCTGATAGCCGTAAACGTCTGCACGGAACCGCGCCAGCGTCGTCTTGTTTGTGGTATCGAATTCATATTCGCCGCGGTTATTTACCTGAATATGAAAATCATGCGACAGCGCATCATTGTTTCTGCGGATCATCTGTGTCAGGCGGTAAATTTCGCCGTTCAGTTTCAGCGCTTTCTCCCGTGACGTATCATAAGATCCGTTGTCTTCTATGGTAACATTCTGTGCAAGCTGATTATAGGCGAGAAGCTTTCCGTTGCAGTCATAGATGCGTCCTCTCGAAGCCTTCAGCGTCCGTTCCGCTGTTGTCAGTACCGTGAAATCATTGGCATAGCTGTCGCCTTCGATGATCTGAAGTTTGAAAAGCCTGATAAGAAGAACTGCGGAGAGCGCACAGAAAATGATGGCAAGAATGACGCCCCTTCTGCTGAATAATTTCTTGATCTGTCTGCCTATCTTAGCCAAGGTGACTCTTCTTCCTCCAACTGTGTGGCCTGAACCTTACGCGCAAGCCATCGGTAAATCAGAAAAAGCGGGATAACCGCCAGGATGGTTGCGAAAACCTCCGGCAGAATCATATTGATCAGACAGGTGCCGAAGCCGGCTGCCCCGACGGCTGCCTTTTCTGCGATAAAAAGCACTATTTGATAAAGAAAATCGGCGATGCCGGTCGAAATCATCGGAATCCTGATGTCATCCTCGAAAAACAGCTTGTACAGGAAACCGTTGAAAAATCCCGCAAACATGAAAATCAGTGCCGTCAGCCCGAACGGTCCGCTGTAAATCAGATCCAGCAGAAGACCGCTGAGGAATCCCGTCCACATACCGGCCCTTTTACCCATGAGAAAGCCGAGGGAGCAGGATGTCACCAGAAGAAAATCCGGTGTGACGAAGGAATCCGGGATCATGGCATCAAAAAATGTCTGAAACACGAACGTCAGAAAAATCAGACATCCGATGAGTATATTTTTCCTCATGGAAATCATTCTCCTTCACTTCCGGCCGCGGTATCTCCCGAGGAGGACTTAACCGATTCCGGCGATGCGGATGATTCAGGCGTACCGGAACCGTCGGAAGCATTTCCGGTGTCCTTTTCTGAAAGAATGACAAAGACATCCTTAATGTTTTCAAAATCAACGGCAGGGATGATGGTGCCGTTCTTGGTCAGATTATTGGTATCCT
>ONOC01000080.1 GCA_900319355.1 uncultured Eubacteriales bacterium
GGAATCAAGAGATTTTCCGATCATAGATTCCATAGAATGTCCTTTCCCGGGGCTTTTTGTACAAAAAAAAAGACCCCGAAATTACTTTCAGGGTCCTGAGGGTTCAGATGAACATACCATGCGTGTACAGCAAAACTGCGTGCACACCCGTTTCGTGGTCTTCACCCACCAATCTTCTTTCATCCAGACTTTACTGTCGGCCCCGGAGTTTCACCGGATCTGCCATATGGCTCGCGGGCTGTACCGCCGGTAGGGAATTGCACCCTGCCCTGAAGATCATGTTATGAAGTTTCACGGTGCCGTCTTTCAGCACCTCAGTCATAGTACACCAGAACCGGTGCATCCGTCAATCACGATGTCAGCCTTCAGCGGCGGCCGTCGGATATATTGCTCTGTGAGCGACTTCACAGAGCCGATGTATCTCCCGGCCGGTCGAACGAAGAAAGGC
Organism: uncultured Eubacteriales bacterium; assembly: GCA_900319355.1. Taxonomy (GTDB): domain Bacteria; phylum Bacillota; class Clostridia; order Lachnospirales; family Lachnospiraceae; genus Bilifractor. Next base: position 449 of record ONOC01000080.1, read on the forward strand.
GAAAAGCGCGAGGACCGTTCAAGCCTGCGTCAGCAGGCGCGTTCCGCAGCGCCGCCTTTCGAGTGAGAATGGCCGCTGGAGATACACGGCGAATGTGACCGGAGTCGAACAGAGCAATACATCCGGCGGCCGGCAAACATCGTCTGTCTCCGGCGGCCGATCGAACGAAAAAAGTCGAAAAGCGCGAGGACCGTTCAGGTCTGCGCCGCGCGGAAAACATCAACGAAATGCTTTGCCTCCTGCTCCGTCATTCCTTTTTCGCTCACCAGCTGCTTCTCATACCAGTCATAGACTTTCTGAGAAGCTTCTTCCAGCCCGCTCAGATCCATCTCATCTGCCGTTGTGACTTCCATGACACCGGATTTTGTCCATTCATCAACCAGCGATTCCACGTCGGCACGGTTAATGGCGATCTGATAGGCGACGGCCTTCTTTGCATTCTCATCGATCACCGCCTTCTGTTCATCTGTAAAGCGGTCATACGCTTTCTGATTGACACAGAAGAAAATACAGTCATAATAGGCATCCCACAGAGAGATGTAATTCTGCACATCCTGTACAGATGCCGAATCGATGGATGTCTCAGGATTCTCCTGTCCGTCGATCGTGCCCTGCTGAAGACTGGTATAGGTCTCGGACCAGTTCATCGCCGTCGCGCTGCAGTTCCAGGCCTCGTAGGTCTTTGCGCAGAGGTCATTCGAACAGATCCTGATCTTGAGATCCTTCAGATCATCAATAGATTTTACCGCATGTTTTGAATTGGTCAGCTGACGGAATCCGTTCTCTCCTATTCCCTCACAGACAAGACCGTAATCCGCAAGAGCATCCTTCATTTCCTGTCCGCCTCCGCCCTGCAGAATCTGATCGACATCGTCATAATCGCTGTAGAGGAACGGAAGTGAAACCGCATTAAATCTCGGATCAAAATTCGCATAGATCAGGTTGGAGTGGAAGGAACACTGAATGGTGTCGCCGTCCATCAGTGCCTGAATACCTGCCACCTGATCGCCGTTGGTCAGCTGCTCGCCGGGATAGACATCCACTTTGAACTGTCCCGCCGTCGACTGCTGCATCAGGGCATTGAAATAATATCCGGCCTGTGCCCAGGTACAGGACTCTCCCGGAGAGCAGTCGAAATTCCAGGTTGTTGCCGGCCACGGGTCGCTGCCTTTATAGACAGCCGCATTCTTTCCGGCGTCATACTGATCCGAGCTCTCATAATCATGATATGTCAGGCCGTTTTCCGTAATCATGGAAGTGCCTGAACCGGCTGCGGATGAATCATGAACAAACAGCAGGCTCACCTGCGGGATGTAGGTGACCACGACAAGCACAACCAGGCAGGCCGCCACCATCGGCATCACCGCTCTCGAGATCTGAGGCAGCGTGACGTGAACGAATTTCGATACCCTGTCCTTCAGACCTGCGGCAGCATTCCTGACCTTCAGTCCCATGGCCACAAACAGGTTGACACCGACCGGAGGCGTAACCTGACCGATCGCCAGGTTGACCGTTGCCAGCACACCGAAGGCGATCAGGCTGTAGCCCAGAGACTGCGCCACCGGCGCCATGACCGGAATAAAAATGTACATGGCCGAGTTCGCATCGATAAAGCATCCCGCAATCAGGAAGATCACATTGACGATCAGCAGGAACACCACCCTGTTCTGAGATACGGATGCAAGGAGTGCCTGGGCGGCTGAAGAAATGCCGAACAGGGTGCAGCAGTAGGAAAAAAGCGACGCCGATGCGACGATCAGCAGAATGCCGCCGGAAGTCTTCGCTGACTCTGTCAGCAGTCCCGGCAGATCTTTCAGCTTTATCTCTTTATAAACGAACATGCCGATCACAAGGCCATAGACAACGGATACCGCTGCGGCTTCGGTCGGTGTGAAGATGCCGCCGTAAATGCCGCCGAGGATGATCACCGGCATCAGAATGCCCCAGAACGCGTCGCGGAAGCTGCGCAGACGTTCCTTCGCGGATCTCTTCTCATGAACCAGCCGGATATTTTTTCTTTTTGCCTCAATGGCTACGACGATGCACAGCGCCACACCCATCAGAATGCCCGGGATGATACCCGCCATGAACATGTCGCCGACATTCGCACCGACGATGGAAGCATAAACGACAAATGCGATGGACGGCGGAATGACAATGGCGATCGAGCTTGACGCTGCAAGCAGTGCCTCCGAGAAAGCCGGCGAAAATCCGGACGCGATCATCGCAGGCACCAGAACGGCACCGAGCGCCGCAACCGTCGCAGGACCGGAACCGGAGATGGCTCCGAAGAAGCAGGCAACAACGACACAGGTCATCGCCATGCCGCCTCTTTTGTGTCCGATCAGGTCATCAATAAAGGCTACCAGTCTTTTCGAAATTCCCGCCTTCGCCATGATATTTCCGGAAAGGACGAAGAACGGAATCGCGAGAAGCAGAAATTTTGCGATGCCTGTGTAGGTATTGGTCGCAATAACGGAAAGCGTCAGGGACTGATACTGCGGCACAAAATTCATGGCGTACAGGATCGCGCACATCGAAGACAGGCCCAGGCAGAGCGCGATCGGCATGCCGATGAAAAGCAGTACAAAAAATGATACGAAAAGTATCGCTGTGATCATGCTCTGTCATCTCCTTTCTCTTTTCCGCAAAGTTCTTTTTCGCCTTCGTCCTGCCCGTTCTCTTCCAGTCGGACTTTCCCGTCTTCTGTATCATGCTCCGAAAGCTCAGTTTCTTCCGGATGATCGGACCAGCCTGTCATCGCATTGATGAAGTTACAGGTCAGATGAAGCATCAGAGAAATACCGCCGATCACGATGAAGAGCCAGAACCAGAGCTTCGGGATGTGAAGAATCGGTGTGAGTGTATTGTCAGCGATCATTCTGCCCACGCCTTCTGAGGTCAGAACCGCTGAATAGATCATGCAGCAGACCCAGACGACTGTCTTCAGAACTTTCGCTGTCTTCCTGCTGACTCTGTCAGGAATCAGGCTCAGATTCACGAGCCCTCCGTCCTCCTGCGACGCCACACCCGCGCCAAGCAGGGAAATCAGCACGAACACCGCCACGGTGATTTCCTCCGTGAAGCCCCAGGAATGCATAAAAATCTTCCTGGCGACAACGTTTCCGAATGTCAGCACCAGTACAAGCAGCATGGCCAGTGACAGGACCACTTCTTCAACCTTCGTCACGACCTTCATGAATTTCCGATACGCGTTCATTTTTGCCTCCGTTTTCTTACCTGCGGGATCTCCTCCGGGTTTTCTGATCTCTTCTGCCGCGCCCGTTCTCTCAGGTTTCCGGCAATAAAAAAAGTCCCCCGGAATCTGCGGACGGATTACCCGCCGCCATTCCAAGGGACGAAATTCATTCTGCACCTGCATCGCTGCAGCTGCGCCTGTTCTTATTCCGCGTTACCACCCTTGTTCCGCAGCCAGAAGACCGCTCATCATCCGTCTCTCCGGACCACAGAAGCCCGGTGCGGAACAGGATACAGCGTCTTTGCCGCGACACTCACTGCGCACCATCATGCGCATTCCTTATAACGGAGGAATCCGGCGAGACCTACTGACGGCAGGCGGTATGCTTCCTCCCCATCAGATCTCCGTATCCGGAAATCCGGCGGGAAAACGCTGTGCACCGGCCAGTGCTCAGTCTGCTTCTCAGGGACGATATCCGCTCATCTTCCGTACCCGGTCTCACCGGCCCCGGGCTCTCTGTGCCATTCCGACCAGCGGCTTTGTTCCCATCAACGAATTTAAGATTGCCAACGGGGACTATTATGGCCCTCGTGTGCATTTTTGTCAACATGGTAATGAATATTTTTCATTAATTTTTCAGAAGGGATTACCGGAAGCCCAAAAAACCCCTGTTCATTTCAGAATTTTGTTTTATAATGAATTTTCGGCTGTGATAATGATAAACCTTTAACTTCTGTCATCCTGAGGGGGCCGGAAACGTGGAACACAAAAGCAATGATTTTTTTCTGGAATGCGAAAAGCACTGGGTGTTCTGGATGATGATCCTTGTCGGCGGATTTTACGGAGGCTATACCTTCTCCGTCCGCGGCGGTGTATTCTGCAATGCCCAGACCGCGAACGTCGTTCTGTTCTCCATGGCCATCGGCAACGGCCAGTGGAAAAAGGCATTTTTTCTGCTGATCCCGATCACCGCCTATCTCGCAGGTGCGATCCTGTCCGAGATTCTGGCGAAAAAGGTCAAGCATTATCACATCCTCCGCTGGGATACGATTCTGGTCGGGTTTGAAATCCTGATCTGCTTTTTTCTCGGCGCGCTTCCCAGGTCTGCACCTGACCAGATCTGCCAGGTAACCCTGAACTTTATCTGTTCCATGCAGTTCAATACCTTCCGGCAGAACGAGGGCATCCCGATGGCGACAACCTTCGTCACCAACCATATCCGCCAGACCGGAAGCAATCTCGTCAAGGCCATCCGGGACGATGATCCGAAGGCTTCTCTGCGCTGGAAGATGCACGCGTCCATGATCGGTTTTTTCGCTGCCGGCGTCATCATTGCGACTCTGTTCTGCCGCCTGCTTGACGTCCGTGCGATATGGGCTGCCATGCCGATCCTTCTGTACATCTTTCTCCGTCTGGCGCATGCGGACCGGACCTATGAAAAGCCTCTTCTCGAGCGCACCCCGCACGGACACTGACATCAGAAATCAGATCACCCGGCTTACAGGAATTTTCTGAATCCCGGTATATGCCGGAGCAGCGCAGACAGCGCAAAGGAAGCGGCAAAGGATATCACTGCCACAAGAAGAAGTGCCGGCAGCGCAGCATGCGCGTACGGCTGAAATAAAAAGACACGGTAAATCGTGTAAATGACCAGGACATGAACCAGATAAATGCCGAAAGAGCACCTGTCCAGCGCCATCAGAAAACACTGGAAAGCAGAAGTTCTGCCGGAGCCGGACGCCTCACCGGACCCTGCTGCCCTTACGGGTTCAGCTTTTCCGCCGGGCTCACCGGCATGAAACAGACTGAAGATACCGCAGGATGCCACAACGACCGGCACTGAGGCGTAATTACCCGCGATCTGACTGAAGCCGTCCCAGCCGTTCTTCAGGCCGGCCACCGTCGACAGCAGGATCACCGCGGCGCCGCATACCGTCATCAGAAACGCGGCAGGAACCGTGACCCTGATTTTTCCGGTATGAATCGCATATCCCAGAAACAGATACAGCGGATACACCGTATTGACCATAATGTAAAATCCGACGGAGCTGTCTGACAGGAAAAAGTTGACCGTAGGAATCACCGACTGGAAAACGGCCAGGATCAGTATGGTATACCTGAGGATCCGGTCATCCCGGCTGCGTGTCACCAGACGGAACAGCGGGAGCATCAGACAGATGCCGATCAGCATATAGAGATACCACATATGCAGCCAGCTCCTGTTCAGCAGCAGTGCCTGCAGCCAGAAGATCAGAAAAGCCCCGGGTCCGCCGGCATGCCGGTCCACCAGAAAGTCAAACAGGGCAAAAACAAAGGTGAAAACGATCAAAGCACAGAGCGCTCTCCTGATATAACCATGAAAAATCTTTCCGGTCGTAACACGCTTATCAGGATTCAGCAGCAGTGCCCCCGTCACCATGACGAAGACAGGCACGGCCCACAGCATGCAGTTCCGCACCATAAGAGACATCAGCTCCGCGTTTCCCTGCGGCGAAAAAAGCCGGATCGCACAGTAAAATGTATGAAGGATAACGATCGCCACACATGCGACCGCACGGAGATAAGAAAAATACCGCACTCTTACGTTCATCAAAACACCCGGCCCTTCTCGGGATCAGCCGTCCGGTACTGCCGCAGACACACGGCAGCATCAGCAGTTCCGTTTCTGTATCAGTAAGTCAGTCCGCCGGCTACACTTCCGCTGCCGGAGGATCCGGTATTATCACCGCCGAAGCAGCCCGTATCCGCTCCGGAGCCCGAAGCGCCCGTATCACCGCCGAAGCAGCCTGCATTCGCATCTGTACCGGAAGTTCCCGTATCACCGCTGAAGCAGCCCGCATTCGCGTCAGTGCCTGAAGACTGCGCTGCCGAAGACTGTGACGCGTCTGTGGAAGTCTGCCCTGAAGCAGAGGCACCGGTTCCAGAAACCGTACCGGATGACTGCTGTGCGGCATAGGTACTGTCCTGAGTACCGGCTGCTGCACCGACAGTATCCTGTGTGTCCGAAGTTTCCTCTGTCACGGCAGCCGCATTTTCGCTGTCATACTCCTGCTTCTCACTGTCATGCGTATTGATCTGACTGCCGTCAGCGGTACTGGTGAATTCAAGATAGGCGAATCCGCCCTCCTCTTCCGGCGCAAGTTCAATTTTGATATCCTTTCCGATGTCGAACGGGAAGGAATGAAGCACGGCCTCTGTGCCGTCTTCAAAGTTCAGCCGGACGTCATATGCCGGTGTTACGACAGCATTCGAAAGTCCGCTGCCGCCGGATGCAGATGACGTGCTGTCAGATGATGCCCCGTTGTCCGCCGCTTCTGCGGTATACCAGACCGTTCTTGTCTCACTGTCTGCATAGACGTCTCCGTCCGCGAGCAGATTTTCGCCAAAATCATCCATGCCGTTTTCCTTTACGGCAAATCCGGTGATATTTTTCCCTGTCATATTGACGGCATCCACGTGGAAGGCATCGGGATCATCAGACGGCGTACCGATCACCGCCGGTTCAGGAGCCTTTTCGGAGCTTGCAGATACAGCCGTTAAAGCCTCCGTGCTTTCAGAAGACACACTCAGCGCCTCCGGAGCTTCGTTCTCTGATGAAGCTGTCACATCAGTCAGTGCTGTCGATTCTTCCTTTGCGCTGGCAGATCCGCATGCTGCCATGGTGCAGGAAAGAAGCACGGCCGCGGCTGCCGCAGCTGTCCTGCTCAGGCGGAACCGTCTCTCCCGGAACGGCTTCCTTTCTGCCGTACCGACGGTGATTTTTTCCTGCGGTACTGTTACGCTGTCCGCAGCTTCTGTTTCTGTTTTCATTCTGTCTTTCATCATTTTCTCAGTCATAATACTCCCCTGTCGCTTTCCTCTGTCACTCTGAAACAAGTTCATGATATGATAACAGTGTCAAAAGTCATCACCCACGTTGCACCTGTGCAAAAGTGGGTGAATGACTTATTGACACGCCTCTCAGCGAGGACGTAGTGGGGCGAAGCCACACGAGAGCCCGAGCTGAGGGAGGATCGCGAGAGCGCGTAGCGCGTAGCGATCCGGTTATCATACTTATGACACCTGCATCATGATATTACGTTGTCGTCTGCCTGCCGTGGTGTCAGCCCCGGTCTTCCGTTCTCACGCAGACATATAAGAGTTCTTCACATACCGCCAGGTGCCGCCTTTACCATAATAGATGGCGAAACCATTGCTCCCGGACTCCACCTGAAAATCAGGATCATAGACATATCCGTCAATTTCCACCCAGGAATGAGGCCCGTATCCGCCCACTCTCAGAGGAACGGAGCCGCTGACCTGTACGGCATTATATCCCAGTGCCTTTGCCAGCTCGAAGAAGGTACCGGCCATCACATAGCAGTTACCTGTGTGTTTCGTATATCCCTGCTCAGCATAATAATGCGTTCCGAGAGATGCGGACGTCGCGGACGTCGTCCACTTCATACAGGAATATCTGAATGCGGCCTGCCCCGAGACAGTGGAAAATATAATCACGCTGCCCGACTATGTGCGGGAACA
>ONOC01000025.1 GCA_900319355.1 uncultured Eubacteriales bacterium
GCTCCTGGATGATCTCGGAGATCTTCATGGCCTTTCCGTTCAGTGCGACCGGTTTTCCGTCGCGGAACTCGAGTGTGATGTCCGTTTCCTTATCCGGTGCCTTCTCCGGTGTCACGGAGAGAACGAGCAGTTTATCATAATTCGGTGCCTGGGAAGGATCCTCAAGCTCGAGACCCTCGTGGCTGATGTGCCACAGGTTGCGGTCACGGCTGTAGCCCTTGCCCATGGAGAACGGCAGATCAATGCCGTGGTCTTTGCAGTACCGGATCTCGTCTTCACGGGACTGCATCTTCCATACATCGGTCATGCGCCAAGGTGCGATGATTTTGATCGTCGGATCCAGGGCCTTGATGCCGAGCTCAAAACGGATCTGGTCATTGCCCTTGCCGGTGGCACCGTGACAGATCGCAACGGCACCTTCCTTGTGAGCAACCTCCACGAGCTTTTTGGCGATCAGCGGGCGTGCCATGGAAGTTCCGAGCAGATATTTGTGCTCATAGACAGCACCGGCTTCAACACACGGCATGATGTAGTCATCCGCGAATTCATCAATGACATCAATAATATAAAGTTTTGATGCGCCGGAGCTTAAGGCTCTCTCGTTCAGATTGTCATCTGTCAGCTCCTCTTCCTGGCCGCAGTTAATGCAGCAGCAGATGATTTCATATCCGAAATTCTCTTTCAGCCACGGAATCAGTGCTGTGGTATCAAGTCCGCCGGAATAGGCAAGTACAACTTTTTCGCTCATGGGAAGTTCCTCCTGAAAAATCGTTCACATCGGTGCGCACATCGGTGGCACTTCGTCATCACATTCATATAACCAACGCTGACACTATACAATATCATGCCGGGGAATGCAAGAGAGAAAGTGAATTTTTAAAAATCATATTGCATAATTTATGATTCGAGCGTATGATTATTCACATCCGGTCCTTTACAACCGTGCCGCGGCGGACTTATACTGATGAAAGTAACGTCTACCGGCAGGAAAGATGGACAAAAAGGAGAGTCATTGATTATGGAAAAGATTCAGGTCAGACCAGGTGAGGGCGGCGTGACTGCGCCAACCGGATTTCAGGCGATCGGCGGGAGCGCCGGCATCAAGAAAAATCATACAAAGGATATGGCACTGATCTACAGCGTGGTTCCGTGCGTGGCAGCGGGCACCTTCACGACCAATCAGGTCAAGGCGGCACCGGTCAGATGGGACCGCAATATCGTATACAACCATCCGTCGGCACAGCTTGTCGTTGTCAACAGCGGCATTGCCAATGCGGCGACGGGAAAAGAGGGCGATGAGATCTGCCGGCTTACGGCAGAGGCGGCAGCGGAGACCCTCGGCATCCCGGCGGACAGCGTGCTCCTTGGTTCCACCGGCGTGATCGGACAGCAGCTGCCGATCGATAAGATGAGAGAAGGCATCAGCCGTCTGGCTCCGCTTCTTTCCAATTCGAGAGAAGCGGCTTCGTCGGCAGAGCAGGCCATCATGACGACCGACACCAGACCGAAGGAAGTCTGCGTCACCATAAAAATCGGCGGAACGGAGGTGACAATCGGCGGCATGTGCAAGGGTGCGGGCATGATTCACCCGAATATGTGCACAATGCTTTCCTTCATCACCACGGACTGCCTGATCTCAAAGAAGATGCTGCAGAAGGCTCTGTCGGCTTCGGTCGGAGCAACCTACAACATGATTTCCGTCGACGGAGACATGTCGACAAACGATACCTGTCTGGTACTGGCCAACGGTCTGGCGGGGAACGAGGAAATCACGGAAACCGGAGAGGCCTATGATCTGTTTGCAGCAGCGCTGCTGGAGGTGAACCGGACGCTCGCGAAGATGATCGCCGGCGACGGAGAAGGTGCCTCCCGGCTTTTCGAGGTGAAGGTGATTCATGCAAAGGACTATGACCAGGCACGTACGCTTGCCAAGTCGGTTGTGGAATCAAATCTGACGAAGGCGGCGATTTTCGGCAGAGATGCGAACTGGGGCAGAATTCTCTGCGCCATGGGCTATTCTTCTGCAAAGTTCAACGTGGATACGGTAGATCTGTATTTCCAGAGCAGCGCGGGCAGAATCCAGATCACAAAGGGCAGCGTTGCGCTTGACTACAGTGAGGATGAGGCAACGAAAATCCTCTCGGAGGATGCGGTCACGGCGGTGATCGATATCAAAATGGGCAGCGCGGAGGCTACCGCCTGGGGCTGCGATCTCACTTACGATTATGTAAAAATCAACGCGGACTACCGGTCCTGAGCCGAGGTCTTACTGCATATAAAACCAGAGACGAAAGAGGAAATCATCATGGTAAACCAGAAATACCTGGACAAGGCGGAGGTTCTGATTGAGGCACTGCCGTATATCCAGCGCTTTAACCGGAGAATCATTGTTGTAAAATACGGCGGATCGGCCATGCTCGACGAGGAGCTTCAGAAAAATGTGATCAAGGACGTCGTTCTGCTGAAACTGGTCGGCTTCAAGCCGATTCTCGTTCACGGCGGCGGAAAGGAAATTTCCCGCTGGGTCGGCAAAGTCGGCATGGAACCGCACTTTGTCAACGGGCTCAGGGTGACGGACGCCGACACGATGGAGATCGCCGAGATGGCGCTCAACAAGGTCAACAAGCATCTGGTCAGCATGGTGGAATCTCTGGGCGTGCGCGCCATCGGTGTGAGCGGAAAAGACGGCGGCATGCTGACGGTGAAGAAAAAATATTCCGGCGGCGAGGATATCGGATACGTCGGAGAGATCACGAAGGTAGATCCGACGATTCTCCAGGACCTGCTGGAAAAGGATTTTCTTCCGATTGTCTGCCCGATCGGCATGGACGAAGATTTTCAGTCATACAATATCAATGCGGATGATGCGGCCAGTGCCATTGCGGAAGCTGTGCACGCGGAAAAGCTGGCGTTCCTGTCCGATATCGAGGGTGTGTATTACGATAAAGAGGACCCGTCTACGCTGATTTCGGAGCTTAATGTGTCGGAGGCAAAGGAACTGATCACATCCGGCCGTGTGATCGGCGGTATGATTCCGAAGCTGCAGAACTGCATTTCCGCGATAGAGAACGGCGTCAACCGTGTACATATTCTGGACGGCCGGATCCCGCACTGCCTGCTGCTGGAGATTTTTACCAACAGAGGAATCGGTACGGCCATTCTGGGCAATGATGAGCAGAAATTCGGGACAGAAAATGCGGAAGAGATATCTGCGGCACAGAGCGGTACGGAGGAGCAGAAAGAATGAATACAGAAGAATATATGAAACAGGCGGATCAGTATATCGTGCACACCTATAACCGTTTTCCGATCGTGTTTGAGCGGGGCGAGGGCGTGCGTCTGTATGATACGGACGGAAAGGAATACCTCGATTTTGCTGCCGGTATTGCCGTACAGGCGCTCGGTTACAGCTGCACGGAACTGAAGGATGCGCTGAAGGACCAGATCGACAAAATCAATCATACATCGAATCTGTTTTATCATGTACCGCTGGCGGATGCGGCGAAAAAAATCGTCGAGTCCTGCGGCCTTTCGAAGGTGTTTTTTACCAACAGCGGAACGGAGGCCATAGAGGGCGCACTGAAGGCGGCGAGAAAATATGCCTGGCTGAAGGACGGGCGGACTGATCATGAGATCATCGCCATGAAGAATTCCTTCCACGGCCGCAGCATGGGCGCTCTTTCCGTCACAGGAAATGCCGGGTATCAGGATCCGTTCAGGCCGCTGATCAGCGGTATCCGTTTTGCCGACTATAACAGCCTCGACAGCGTGAAGGCACTGGTGAATGACAGAACCTGCGCCATTATCATGGAGACCGTTCAGGGAGAGGGCGGCATATATCCCGCCGAAAAAGAGTTCCTTCAGGGTGTGAGAAAAATCTGCGATGAGCATGACATTCTCCTGATTCTCGACGAGATCCAGTGCGGCATGGGAAGAACCGGTACGCTCTGGGCATGGCAGGATTACAGCGTGGCACCTGACATCATGACCTGCGCCAAGGCAATCGGCTGCGGCGTACCCGTCGGCTGCTTTATTCTGAACGAAAAGGTGGCAGAACATTCGCTGGAGCCGGGCGACCACGGATCGACATACGGCGGCAATCCTTTTGCCGCGCGCGCCGTCAGCACGGTATTCGATATCTTTGAGAAAAAGGACATCGTGGGCCATGTGAGGGAGATCGCTCCGTATTTCGAGCAGAAACTGGACGGGCTCACGGAAAAGTATGACTGTCTCGCGGAGCGCAGAGGCAAGGGACTCATGCAGGGTCTTGTGGTACAGGGGCGTCCTGCCGGAGAAATTGTCAGCGCGGCGCTGGAAGAGGGCCTTGTCGTGATCACGGCCTCCGGCAATGTGATCCGTCTGGTTCCGCCGCTTGTCATTGAAAAATCTGATATAGATGAGATGGCTGAAAAGCTCGGAAAAGCCATCGAAAAGTGAGAAAACCCCTGAGCCGGATTTTTTCCGGTTCGGGGTTTTTTATCTGACAGAAAAGGCACAGTAACGCCGCATCGTGGCTTTCCGAGCGTGTGACTTGTTTTTATCTTTGAAATATTTTACAATATTACAGAATGCGTATCGCGGGAAATCCGTAACGAAGAATCAAAGCGAGGTACGGATTGATACGAGAAAAAAGAAGCGCAGGAAAACGAATCCTGCTGACAGGTCTTCTGATCGGTATGCTTGGTCTTTCCGCGTGTGGAAAAGAATCGGTGATCTATCAGATCTCTGATTCGGAGTCCGTCCTTTCGGCGTCAGGAATGAAGGACAGTTCTGCCGGAAGCCGGGACACAGAATCGAAAGACGCGGCGGGGCGTGGTGAGAACGCGGCCGGCGCCACGGGCAGTGACGGCACTGCCGGCAGCGGATCCGCTGATGGTACCGCAGGCACAGAAGATACGTCGGGCGCAGAAGCAACGGCAGATACAGGTAATACGGCAGATGCAGGTGCCGCAGGCACGGCAGCAGACGGAGAGGCAGATGAAGCAGCCGGAAAGGATGCGGGTCCGCTTTATGTGTATGTATGCGGTGCGGTTGAAAGGCCCGGTGTTTATGAGCTGCCGCAGGGCAGCCGGGTCTATCAGGCGATTGAAGCAGCAGGCGGTCTGACACAGGACGCTGAAGGAAAATGCCTGAATCAGGCGGAACCGCTGGAGGATGGCTCTCAGATTACGGTGTACACCAGAGAAGAAGCCGAGAAGTTCAGCCTTACGGATCCGTCCGCCGTGAAATCACAGAATTCCGGCACCGGTGGAGAAACAGCGGTTTCCGGCAGTCCATCCGGAAACGAAGACGCAGGTGCACAGGAAACATCAAAAGTGAATCTGAATACCGCAACAAAGGAAGAACTGATGACACTTCCGGGCATCGGCGAGTCCAGAGCTGACGATATCATTGCTTACCGTCAGACGTCCGGAGGTTTTTCCAGCATCGAGGATATTCAGAACATCAGCGGAATAAAGGAAAAGGCATTCGCAAAGATCAGGGATTACATAGAAGTATAAGAGGTTGCATCGATGGCAAACAGGGTACTGGTAGTAGATGATGAGAAGCTCATTGTGAAGGGCATACGGTTCTCTCTGGAGCAGGACGGTTACGAGGTGTCCTGCGCCTATGACGGAGAAGAGGCTCTTTCCATGGCGAAGGAGGGGAATTTTGACATTATTCTCCTTGACCTGATGCTTCCGAAACTGAGCGGACTTGACGTGTGTCAGCAGATCAGAGAGTTTTCGGATGTTCCGATTATCATGCTGACCGCCAAAGGTGAGGATATGGACAAGATCATGGGACTGGAATACGGTGCCGATGATTATATCACGAAGCCGTTCAACATTCTCGAGGTCAAGGCCAGGATCAAGGCCATTCTCCGCAGAGCAAAAAAGTCGGAGAAATCGCAGGAGACGGGCAGGGTAGTCTCTGCCGGGGATCTGAAGCTCGACACGGACAGCCGCCGCGTCTATATCCGCGACAAGGAAGTCAATCTGACAGCCAAGGAATTCGATGTGCTGCAGCTGCTGGCGACAAATCCGAACAAGGTATACAGCCGCGAGAATCTGCTGAACACCATCTGGGGATACGAGTATCCCGGAGATCTCAGAACCGTGGATGTGCATATCCGTCGTCTTCGTGAAAAAATCGAGGACAATCCCTCGGAGCCGCGCTATGTCCACACCAAGTGGGGCGTCGGCTATTACTTCCAGGCCTGACTGTGCAGCGTCCGGTACCGGAAGCACCGGTTTTATATCAGACCATCATATGACTTTGCAGAAGACTCTCAGCCGTCCGGCCGGGAGTCTTTTTTATGAAAGATTTATGTGCAGTCCGCCACGGGCGTGTTCGGCATCGGCTTTATCCTTGTCTTTGCCATGCTGGTCATGATCTCCGCAGACGGCAGAAAGAAAAAGCAGGAAGAAATGCGGAAACCGGTACGCCGCACAGCGCAGCACCCCGTATTCGCCGGAGCAGAAGCCAGACCGGTCTGACCGTTTTTCAGGCTTTCAGAATATCCGTGACCCAGCGGCAGAGCCGTGCGCTGCTCTCATCGGCGATCCGCAGCACTTCCTCGTGCGTATGAGGTTCCCGGGCGAGCCCGGTGGCCATATTCGTTATGCAGGCAATGCCGAGCACCTTCATACCGAGATACCGCGCCACAATGGTTTCCGGTACGGTGGACATGCCGACGGCATCTGCGCCCAGGGTACGGAAGGCACGGATTTCCGCTGCCGTCTCATAGGATGGCCCGGTCGTTGCGAGATAGACACCCTTCTGATAAGAAATGCCGCAGGATGCCGCACATTTTTCCGCCAGCGCGATCAGCTCGTGAGAATACGGCTCCGACATGTCGGGAAAGCGGACGCCGAACCTCTCATCATTGTCCCCGATCAGCGGGTTGGTTCCGAGCATATTGATAAAGTCTGTGATGATCATAAGATCGCCCGGACGGAAATCTTTCCGTATGCCGCCGCAGGCGTTGGTGATCACCAGGTCGCTCACGCCAAGCAGTTTCATCACATAGAGGGGATACGTCACCTGATCCATCCCAAGACCCTGATAACAGTGGAACCGTCCCTGCATGACCGCTACGCGGCGCCCGCCGATTTTTCCGAAGACGAAGTTGCCGGCATGACCTGCGAGTGTGGCTTTCGGAAAATGCGGGATTTCTCCGTAGGGAATCACGACAGGATCTTCGATCACGTCAACCAGGCCACCGAGGCCGCTTCCCAGAATGATTCCCGTGTCAGTTTTTCCCTTCAGCTTCGAAAGAATATAGTCTGCTGATTCCCGTACTGCTTCATAATTCATGAACAGTCACTTCCTTTCATTCCTGTTCCTCTATCATATGCTGATTTCCGTGCGCTGACTATCATAAATGTGAATATACCTCTGACATTTTCAGGATCATTCACCGGGTGATTCACCGGGTTTTACAGGAGATTGAGTTGCCCGGCCGGTCTCTTTACGTTATAATCCCGGAGAAAGCGGGATATTTTTAAGAAAGGACTGAATGTATGGGAAAACTGTTTCTGGATGCGCTTGCCGATGCAGGCATGGATACGGCGAAGCTTATTCCGTTTCTGTATCTGACGTATCTTCTGATGGAGGTGCTGGAGCGGAAGGCGGGAGATAAGTTTGCCGTCAAGCTCGCTGATGTCGGAAAATACGGCCCGGTTTTCGGCGGCATTTTCGGTGTGATTCCGCAGTGCGGATTTTCTGCGGCGGCCGCGAGCCTGTATTCGGGCGGCGTGATTTCCGTCGGGACGCTGATTGCCGTTTTTCTGTCAACCTCTGATGAAATGCTGCCGATTTTTATTTCGGAGCATGTGGATACCCCTGTGATCGCAAAAATCCTGCTGTCAAAGGCGGTGATCGGAATCCTGTCAGGCGTTGCGCTTGATTTTTTCCTGAAGTTTACGAAATACCGCAGCAGGACAGAGAAGAGAATCCATGATCTGTGTGAGCAGGATCACTGCGGCTGTGAGGACGAAGAGGGAAGCATCTTCCTGGCGGCGCTGAAACACACGGTCAATATCATCATCTTTATCTTCCTGATTGAGCTTTTTATCACGCTGCTTGTCGATGCGATCGGAAATGAGGCGCTGGCTGGTTTCATGGGAAGGATTCCGGTGCTCGGCGTATTTCTGGCGGCACTGATCGGCCTGATCCCGAACTGTGCCTCCTCGGTCGTGATCACGCAGCTGTACCTTGAGGGGCTGCTGGGCGCAGGGCAGATGATGGCCGGCCTCCTTGTGGGTGCGGGTGTGGGCCTTCTGGTGCTTTTTCGTACCAACCGTCATCATCCGGGTGAGAATGTCAGAATCGCGGCGATCCTCTATGTGTTCGGCGTACTGTGGGGACTGCTCATTGAGGCGACGGGATTTCAGTTCGTGTGAGGAAAGTGGTGTCTCCGATTGACACAGAGGAGCTGAACGCAATAGAATACTTATCAGAATGGGCACTGTCCGGTGCGGCAGGTGCGCGGACCGGATGCGGTCCGGAAGGAATGACATGATTCTTGCGGCGGATATTGGAAATACACATATTGAGCTTGGCTGCATCGCGCAGGACGGGACAATCACCGGGCCGATTCAGCTGAGCACGGACCGGACGGAGACCGCCTTTGAATACGCGGCGGAGATCCGGCAGATTCTGGATCTGATCGGGGTGGACGGGAAGCAGATGGAAGGCTCTCTGATTTCATCCGTCGTGCCGAACGTGACGGAAAAGGTGAAGCAGGCATTTCAGATCCTGACCGGAAGGGAAGCGCGCGTCCTGGGACAGAATATTGACTCCGGACTGAAGGTGGACATGGGCGGCATCACGGCGGACCAGATCGCCGGTGATCTGGTGGCGGCAGCGGTCGGCGCGGTCAGCTTTTACCCGCTTCCCGCGATCATCATTGATATCGGCACGGCGACGACGGTCACGGTGGTCAATCAGCAGGGCTGCTACATCGGCGGCTCGATTATGCCGGGCCCCGGCACAGCGCTGAAAGGCATGCTTTCGGACACGGCGCTGCTGCCGGATATTGATTTTACGGCGCCGGCGCGCGTCATCTCAAGGGATACTGTGGATGCCATGAAGAGCGGCATCATGTTCGGCTCAGCCGGTGCGCTGGACGGGATCATCGACCGGTATACGGAAGAGCTGGCTTCCGGGGAGAAACCGGAAGCTTCAGATGACGGACAGAACAGGAAACCTGTGATCATCGCGACGGGCGGCATGGGCAAAATCATCACCCCGTTCTGCCGTCACAGCATCCTGGTTGACGAGCACCTTCTTCTGAAGGGACTCGGAGTGATCTGGGAGAGAAACCGCAGCAGTTTGGAGGACTGAAGGGCATAACAATGACACTGAATGATCTGAACATCAACGATGAGGCAACAATAACCGGGGTCGGCGGTGAAGGTGCGCTGCGGCAGCATTTTCTGGATATGGGCGTGATTCCCGGCGGACGGATCACGCTGGTGAAATATGCGCCGATGGGTGACCCGATCGAGTTCCGCATTCATGATTATGAACTGACGCTTCGTGTGAACGACGCGAAAAAAATCGAGATCGATCCTGATTCAGTACGGCCCTGGGCGCCGGAGGTACATGCCGAGGTGAGCGGCGGGGTGGAAGAGCATCCGGGACTCGGCGAAGGCGGACGGTATCATGTCAAAAAGGATGAGCATCCGCTTCCGGACGACCAGGTGCTTACCTTTGCCCTGGCCGGCAATCAGAACAGCGGCAAAACGACGCTGTTTAATCAGCTGACAGGATCCAACCAGCATGTGGGCAACTTTCCGGGCGTGACCGTGGACCGGAAAACCGGTCAGATCCGGGATCATTCGCTGACGGAAATCACCGATCTTCCGGGTATTTACTCGATGTCGCCCTACAGCGATGAAGAGATTGTGACAAGGCAGTTCATTATCGGAGAGAAGCCGACCGGCATCATCAATATCGTCGACGCAACGAATATTGAGAGAAATCTGTATCTGACCATGCAGCTCATGGAGCTCGACACACCGATGGTGCTGGCACTGAATATGATGGATGAGCTCACAGGAAACGGCGGGTCCATCCGTGTGAACAAAATGGAGTCCATGCTCGGTATTCCCGTGGTGCCGATCTCGGCAGCGAAGGGAGAGGGCATTGAAGAGCTCGTAC
Source organism: uncultured Eubacteriales bacterium (assembly GCA_900319355.1). Lineage (GTDB taxonomy): Bacteria > Bacillota > Clostridia > Lachnospirales > Lachnospiraceae > Bilifractor. The sequence goes on from ONOC01000025.1 coordinate 10,150, forward strand.
AGCACTGCATCCATGTAGCGCATTATCAGGAGCGCCCCGGCAGGCAGGATTTCTGCGATCCGAATGATCACGGCGGCGCCGTGCACCGCTGCCTGCACGCGATTATGCACCTGATCGATGATCATGCGGCCAATGCGGGCATACCGGTCCGGTTTGCCGCAACGAAGCTGATCGAGGGCGATGAGCGTGTGGAAAACATGCTGAAGCTCGAACAGAATGAGAAGGAAATGATTGAACACATCATAGTCCAGATGGAGCATGAGCGCGGGCTGGACCGCGCGGCGGCCATCGCAGACATGAGATTTTCCTTTATTGAGAAGCTGGTGAACGCAACAGTCGTAAAACCCCGGGAGAGCAGAGAGCATGAGCGGAGCCGCAGAATTGACCGGGTTCTCACCGGCAGATTTACGGCGATCCCGATGTTCATTCTGATTATGGCACTGATCTTCTGGCTGACATTCAATGTCATCGGCGGCACGCTGCAGAATCTGCTGGCGGCAGGCATCGAAAGTCTGACGACCATGGCGGACAGCACACTGACCGGAGCGAAGGTCCTTCCATGGGTTCACTCGCTGGTGATCGACGGTATCTTTACCGGTGTCGGGTCAGTCCTGAGTTTTATTCCGATCGTCGTTGTCATGTTTTTCTTCCTGTCGCTTCTTGAGGATACAGGATACATGGCGAGAATTGCCTTTGTCATGGATAAGTGGCTTAGAAAAATCGGCCTTTCCGGCCGCAGCATCGTGCCGCTTCTGCTCGGCTTCGGATGCAGTGTTCCTGCCGTCATGGCTTCGAGAACACTTCCTTCCGAGAGAGACCGCAAGATGACGATCATGCTGACACCGTTTATGAGCTGTTCGGCGAAGCTTCCGATTTATGCCTTTTTCACGGCGGCATTTTTCCCGGGACACGGGGCACTCGTCATGGTGCTGCTGTATCTGGGCGGTATCGCCGTCGGTATTCTGACGGCCCTGATTTCAAAAAATACGATTTTCAGGGGCGAGGCGGTTCCTTTTGTCATGGAACTGCCGAATTACCGGATGCCGGGCGTCAGAAATACGCTGCAGCTGCTCTGGGACAAGACGAAAGACTTTCTGCAGCGTGCGTTTACTGTTATTTTTGTGGCCTCCATCGTGATCTGGTTCCTCCAGACCTTTGATTTCAGGCTGAATGTGGTGACGGATTCCCGGAACAGTATTCTGGCGGCACTCGCCGGTCTGATTGCGCCGGTTTTTGCACCGGCGGGATTTGCCGACTGGAGAATCTCCAGTGCGCTGATCACCGGCTTTATGGCCAAGGAAAGTGTCGTGGCGACACTGAATGTGCTGATCGGATCCCAGGCGGCTGTCAGGGCACTGCTGCCGGTCAGCTCGGGACTGCCGCTTCTGGTGTTCTGCCTTCTGTATACGCCGTGCGTGGCAGCCATCGCGACCATCAGAAGAGAGCTCGGGCGTCGCTGGGCCTTCGGCACCGTGGTATTCCAGTGCGTGGTTGCGTGGATTTTTGCCGTTCTCACCCACCTGATCTGTGTGGCCGTCATGTGATGGAACTGTACGGGTGCTGAGCAGCAGAACAGAGTGCGGAGCAGCCCGCGGACGTATACCGTACCGTGCACCGTTTGTGGTATGTTGATTTCATGAATAAAGGAGATTACTGTGTCTGACCAGGCCGGTCTATGGACCATCGTGCTGTGCGTGCTGTTCTCAGCTTATTTCTCGGCGTCTGAGACAGCGTATAATTCGGTAAACAAAGTCCGGATGAAAAATCTGGACGAGAAGGGCAACATCAGCGCCCGGAGGGTGCTGAAGCTTCTCGACCGCTATGAGAAGCTTCTGTCGACAATTCTTGTCGGCAACAATATGGTGAATGTCGCCGCGACTTCTGTCGCAACCATGCTCTGTGTGCGCATGTGGGGCAGCGACAGAGGATCCGCACTGGCTACGGTGATCAGTACGCTGGTTCTCCTGTTTTTCGGTGAGATTACGCCGAAGACACTCGCCATCGGGTCGGCGGACAGCTTTGCCATGTTCTCGGCTTCCTCGCTGGAATTTTTTATGGTTATTCTGACACCGCTCACCGCGCTGTTCGGCCTGTGGCAGAAGCTTCTCCTGAAGATCTTCAAGCCTAAGGACGATTCTGCTGTGACAGACGAGGAAATCCTGACGATCGTGAAGACGGCGGAAGAGGAAGGCGAGATCGACAAGCAGGAAAGTGCGCTGATCACGAACTCCATAGATTTTAACGAGACGCTGACGGAGGATATCCTGACGCCCCGGGTGGATATTGAGGCTGTGGAGCTCCACTGCACGAAGAAAGAGGTCATGGAGATTTTTGCCCGCACGGGTCTCTCCAGAATTCCCGTATATGACAGGGATATTGATCACATCATCGGCGTGCTGTATGTCAAGGATTTCTATAACAGAATCTACGGCAACGAGGGCACGGTCCGTTCCATCATCCGTCCGGTTGTCTTTACGACGGAGCACCGCCCGATCGGCGAGCTGTTCCGTGAGCTTCAGATGAAAAAAATCCACATGGCGATCGTACTCGATGAGTACGGCGGGACCCTCGGTATCGTGACCATGGAAGATATTCTGGAGGAGCTTGTCGGCGAGATCTGGGATGAGCATGAGGAGGCGGAGCCGGAGATCCGGAAGGCATCGGACGGCGTTTATTACGTCAGCGGTTCCATGAATCTGGAAAAGTTTTTTGAAAAAATCGGCCAGGAGTACAGTGATGATGAGGATTCGATCACAGTCAGCGGCTGGCTGGTGGATCAGGCGGGTCATCTGCCGAGAAGCGGAGAGACCATTGAGGTGCCGGAGCATCACCTGAAGGTGGATATCATGGAGGTCAATGAACGCCGCGTGGAACAGGTGCGTGTCATCGTGACCGGACCGGAGCCGGAGAATGAGACAGGAGAAACTGAGGATTCAAAAGACCGGAAAGATGAGCAGAAGGACCGGGACCGCCGGAAAGCGGACCGCAGTGAGAAAACCGAAAGCTGAGGCAGAGGTGTAAATTGGCAGTCAGTGGAGAGAACAGTGCGCCGGTCGTGGCGGCGGTGACGGGAAGTCTCAGGGAACAGGAAAAGGCGGCGCAGAAGAGCGCCGCGGAACCGTCCCGCCGGAAAACCGGCAGAGGAAAAAAGAAAAGGGGACCAGGAAGCGGCAGAAGCAGGAGGCGCGGAGGCTCGAAGAGGAGTATCCGCTCGCATATTATGCTTCTGCTTATCATTATGGGCATTTTTCCGGCCATGATCGTGGAGATCACGACGGTCAGAAATTATCAGAAGAGGGCGGTGGAGCAGAGAGAAGTCACCGTCCGCTCTCAGGTAGACGTGCTGGCGGATCAGCTGGCAACAAGGGGGTATATCGACCATCCGGACGATGATGTCATCAACCCGGAATTCGATATGCTGACCAGTATCTATGAGGGCCGTGTCATGGTGGTGAACCGTGACGGCAGAATCATCAAGGATACCTATAACATTGATACGGGAAAGTACTCCCTGTCGCAGGAGGTGCAGCAGTGCCTGAAAGGGCAGGAGACCTCCAACTACGACAATGAGAACCAGTACATCGAGATGACCATGATGGTGACGGATCCGTCCGACACGGAGAAGACGGACATTCAGGGCGTGCTTCTGGTCAGCGTCTCCACCTATGAGATACACGTCAACACCGTGGCGCTGGAACAGCAGGGAACGATGATCATGGCCGTGATCATTATCCTGATTCTGATCTTCGGATACTTCCTCTCCGGCATTCTTGTGAAGCCGCTGATGAAGATCACCAAGGCCATCGAAGGCATTGAGGTCGGCTATGAGGATGAAAAAATCAGCGTCGCCGACTACCGTGAGACGCAGCTGATCTCGGATGCGTTCAATTCTCTTCTGAAGAGACAGAGAGATGCCGATGAGACCCGTGAGGAGTTTGTATCGAACGTCTCCCATGAGCTGAAGACGCCGCTGGCATCCATGAAGGTGCTGTCTGATTCCCTGAACATGGACCCGAATGCTTCTCTTGATATGTATAAGGAGTTCATGAAGGATATCTCTTCGGAGATTGACCGGGAGAATCAGATTATCACAGATCTGCTCACCCTTGTCCGTATGGATAAGAAAGCCGTAAAGCTTAATATTACGGAGACCAATATCAATGAGGAGATTGAAGGCATCGTCAAGAGGCTGACGCCGATCGCCGACAAGGCGAAAGTGAAGCTGATTTTTGAAGCCTACCGGCCGATTACGGCTGAGGTGGACGAGATCAAGCTCACGCAGGCGTTCACCAATATTATTGAGAACGGCATCAAATACAACAAGCCGGAGGGCGGCTGGGTGCGCATTTCGCTGAATGCCGACCGGAAGTATTTCTATGTGATGATTTCGGATTCGGGCATCGGCATTCCGAAAGAATCCATTGACAGGATTTTTGAGAGGTTCTACCGCGTCGACAAGAGCCATTCCAGAGAAATCGGAGGAACCGGACTGGGCCTGGCCATCACGAAGCAGGCTATCGCCATGCACAGAGGCGCCATGAGAGTGAACAGTGAAGTGGGCAGGGGAACGACGTTCTCGATACGCATTCCGCTGATCTATGTAGTATAACGGGAGGAGCTGATGACATGCAGCGCTGGAAAAAACTGATCCTTATGCTGCTGATCCTTATGCTGCCGGCCGCTGTGACCGGCTGCGGGAATGACGGGATTTCGTCGGCCTCGTTTTCGTCTGATGACGGGCCGACCGCGTATTATCTGTATTATCTGAATGAATCACAGGACAAAATCGTCTCCGCACAGTATATACTTCAGGAAACGGATCCGGAGGCGGAGGTGCTGGAGCTGGTCGGGATGCAGACGCAGGACCCTGTCGTGGAGGGAGCCCGTCATCTGCTCCCCGACGATGTCACCATTCAGGACTGCCGGCTGGACGATGACGGTGTGCTTCATCTGGATCTGTCAAAAGCCATCGATGGGGTGACGCCTTCGGGCAAGATGCTGATCCTCGGCGGACTGGTGAGAACCTTTATTCAGATTCAGGGTGTGGAGTCGCTCGATGTCACGGAAAACGGCAAAACCATGACGGATTCCGAGGGAAATAAGCTGACGAATCTGACGCTGAATAATTTTATCGAAAATGCCGGAAAAACCATCAATAATTATCTGTATACGACGATGACACTGTATTTCACCGATGAGACGGGCATGCACCTCGTGGCAGAGAAACGGAAGGTGTATTACAGCAGCAATGAGCCGATGGAAAAAGCCGTCATCGAGGCCCTGGTAAAGGGACCGGCAACGGACGGCCTGTACAGTGTCCTTCCGGAAAACGGTGTGGTGCTGAGCACTCATGTGCAGAAGAACGGCGGCTCGGGATCCGGCAGCGGAAGCACATCGGCCTCATCGTCATCTTCTTCGGCCTCATCGGCATCCTCTGTATCGGCCTCGTCGGCCGGAGGAGGGTCTGTGTGCTATGTCAGCCTTGACACGAGCATGCAGACGCCGGTGAACAATGTCACAGAAGAGGTCTCCCTTTATGCCATGGTCGATTCGCTTGTCGACACCTGCGGTGTGAGTAAGGTCCAGTTCAGCATCAAGGGAGAGACAGATACGGTTTTCCGCGATCAGATCAGACTGACGTCACAGTTCGGGAAAAAGGTCATGTAAACTGCGGATCGAGCAGTCCCATCTTCATCAGTTCGTGGTACAGACGGGAGACCGGCAGACCGACGACATTGTTGTAGTCACCGCGGATTCCGCTGACAAAAACACCGAAACGACCCTGAATCGCGTAGCCGCCGGCCTTGTCATACGGTTCGCTGGTGTCCGCGTACATTTCGATCTCGCGGTCTGTCATCGGCGTCAGGAAAACTTCTGTGTCACAGTAAAATACGGAGCACTCTGTTTCGGACAGAATGGAGACACCCGTGAATACGTGATGGGATCTGCCCTGAAGGAGATGGAGCATGCTGATCTCGTCCCCGCGGTCACGCGGCTTGCCGAGTATGGTGCCGTCACAGGAAACAATGGTATCGGCGCCGATCACAACATAGTACGGTGCGTCTGCGTCAACGATGGGCAGCTTCGAATACACGGCCTCCGCTTTCTGGCGGGACAGATCCATGACAATGTCTTCGGGGCGGCTTTTCACGGTTTTTTCCTGGATGCGGGATGTGATAATCTCACACTGGAGTCCCGCCTGTTCCATCAGTTCACGGCGTCTTGGCGAGCCGGATGCAAGAATCATGCGAATTTTTCTGTCAGTCATTGGGTTCACCTCGTTTTTTGTTATTGTTTAAAGCTGGTTACCAGTATTATAACGCATCTGCAGGCAGGAAAAACAGGGTTTTGACTGAGAGGACAGGCTTGGCGTCGATCACGCATACAGTTTTCTGTGCATGCTTCGCATGCCCAAAAACTGCCTGTGTGTCGACGGCTTAATACATTAGATACGGAAGGAGAGGAGAAATAAAGGATGAAAACACGGGTATATATCGACGGACAGAGCGGCACAACAGGGCTGCAGATCTATGACCGGATCGGAAAAAGGGATGATCTGGAGCTGCTCCGGATCGATGAGGACAAACGCCATGATCCGGAGGAGAGGAAAAAATACCTGAATGCGGCGGATATCGTTTTTCTGTGTCTGCCCGATGAGGGAGCGAGAGAGGCCGTGAAACTGATCGACAATCCTGAAGTCCGCGTGATTGATGCGTCGACGGCGCACCGCACGGCTGACGGATGGACCTATGGTTTTCCAGAGCTTTCCCGGGAACAGCGACAGGCGATTGCAGAGAGCCGGAGGGTCGCCAATCCCGGATGTCATGCGACGGGCGTGATTTCTTCCGCAGCGCCGCTTGTGCGCATGGGCATTCTGCCGAAGGATTATCCTCTTACCTGTTATTCCCTGACGGGATATTCCGGCGGAGGTAAGAAAATGATCGCGCAGTATGAGGCAGCGGATCGCCCGGCAGAACTGGATACACCGGGAATCTACGGTCTCACCCTGAAACACAAGCATCTGCCGGAGATTCAGAAGATGACCGGCCTTGATTTTCCGCCGGTTTTCATGCCTGTGGTGGATGACTATTACAAGGGAATGGCCGGCACCATTATGCTGCAGAACCGGCTGCTGAACGGCCGCCCGACGGCGGAAGAGATCTGCGGGAAGCTTCAGGAATATTACAGGAATGAGCATTTTGTAGAGGTTGTTCCTTTCGGCGCTCACGAAAAGACGCTGTATGCCGGGGAACTTGCCGGAACGAACCGCCTGAAACTTGTGGTCTGCGGCCATGAGGATCAGACCAGTGTGACGGCGCTGTTTGACAATCTCGGCAAGGGTGCTTCCGGTGCCGCCGTGCAGAACATGAATATCATGCTCGGCCTCGACGAGGCGACAGGCTTGGAATAAAGATGATCCCGCGGGTCATGAATCGTGATCCGCAGTATCGCTGTTCTTCAGACAGCCGCGCACGGCTATGCCGCCGCGGCTCCATGATGCCGTGATGGCACCGCAGTCTCTGGTGCACCACGCTGCGGCGCCGGCGGCACTGATCCTTTCCAGCGTTTCACGATGCGGATGACCGTATACACTTTCGGCGGGTGCGGAGATGGTACAGATTTCCGGTGAGGCAGCTTTGAGCAGTGCTTCTGAGGTGCTGTACCGTGATCCGTGATGGCCGACCTTCAGATAATCGACATCAGGGATGTGCGGAATGGTCTCCTTTTCGCCGTCACCTTCGAGATCTCCTGTGAGCAGGGCCGAAAAATCACGCCACCGGAGCAGAAGCACCATGGAACCCGCATTTCCTTCCGTCTCTCCGCCTTCTTTCAGGGGATGAATGACATCGAGTCTGAGATCGCCGGACAGGACACAGTCTCCCTCTCTGACCCAGGCGACGGGGACACCGATGTTTCTGCATTCGCGGGCGATCCGTATGCCGGCCCGGTCTTCCTTCATCCAGCAGGGCATATACATTCTGTCCACCCGCATAAAGACAGAATGATCCGCCATCCCGTTCAGCAGTTCTTCAATCCCGTTACAGTGATCGCTGTCGCCGTGAGACAGAAAAATCCCGTCCAGTTCTGTTATTCCCTGACTTTCCAGATAAGGTATGATCCGGTATTTTCCGGGCAGATCCTCACTGGTACTTCCGCCGTCGACGAGAAAGGCGGAGGTTCCGGCACGGATCACAAGAGAGTCGCCCTGCCCCACATCCAGCATGGTGAGTGAGAACGGCGGGCGGCATCTGATCAGAAGTATGACTGTCATCAGGACACTGATGCCCGCGGCGGCGAGGCGGAAGCGGATTTTCCGTATTCCGCTTTTACTGTGTCCGTATTTCAGAAGGACAAGAAGAGCCAGCAGGCCCGCATAATACAGGCAGAGCTGCCAGAGAGCGGGCTGACCGCAGGTCCACATGGCACAGGGGAGTGTGCGGATTTTTCCGGTGGAAAATGAGAACAGCTGAAGGAGCAGATCCACGGGAATCAGCACCAGCCACGCGAGGCGGCGTGACAGAAGCAGAAGCGAGGAACCGATGAGTCCGAGTTCCATGACAAGACTCATGGCGGGCAGAACCAGTACGTTGGAGATGAGGCTGTACAGAGGAATCTGAAAGAAGTAATAAGCGGTGAGAGGCAGGGTGATGCTCATGACGGCACACCAGCAGAGAACCAGCTCGACGAAGTTGTGCAGCAGATTTTTCTTTCGGCTGCCCTTTCGCCAGAAGGATTCCGGAACAAGTTTCAGAAGCTCCGGATAGATTCCGGCGGCACCGAGTACGGCGGCAAAGGAAAGCTGAAAGCCGGCGTAGAAGAGATACCCGGGACTGGTGATAAGGATAAGAATGGCAGAGAAACAAAGGGAACAGAGCGGGTCGTAGCTTTTCTGAAGGACGCGCGAGAGGAGCAGAACGGCAAACATGAGAAGAGCCCTGACGGCGGAAACCGGGGAGCCGGTGAACAGACAGTAGACGGTCATGACCGAGGCGGCACATGCCGCGGACACGCCCTGCATGATCCGGGCGTGCGACAGCCCTCCGGCAAGGATGAAGATCCTGAGAAGCAGCTGGTAGACGGCCATGCCGAGAAGGGAGATGTGAAGGCCGGAAACCGCCAGCACGTGCATGATGCCGCCGCACTGGTAATTGAGCCGGCTTTCGGCGTCGAGCATGGAGCGGTCACCGAGGAGCATGGCGGACAGCACGCCGGCGCTTTCAGCATGCATGACCGTGGCGAGTTCACCGGAGACGCGGTTCCGCAGACGGGCAAGCTGCTCGCCAAAGCCCGATGCCTGTTTCCTGACGGTGACCTTCCGGCAGAACATTTCATAAAAAATCCGCTGGCAGGCATAATAAGTCCTGCTGTCGAACTGGCCGGGGTTGCCCGGAGGACGGATTTCCGAAAGCTCCCCGTATGCCGTAATCTCTGATCCGACGGACAGGGAGGAGAACGGGAGAGCTGTGCCCGCGCAGATCAGCTCCGGATTTTCCGGTGTTCCGGCTGTGATATAGACGGATGTTTCACCTGTCAGTGTCAGACGGATATTTTCAAAGCGGATGACGGTGCCGTGATCGGAAAGAGAGGCGTCTTTCAGAACATACTGCGTGGATTTTTCTCTTTTCTGCCTTGAGCCGATGGTGCCTGTGACGGAGGTGCTGGCCCCGGAGGCATACTTATCCCGCAGGGCATCCGTCATTTCGGGCTCCCCGAAGACGGGCACACCGGCAAGGCGGAAGATCAGGATGAGAAGCATGAGATTCATACAGATAATACAGACAGGACGTTTATTCATAAGTCTATCGTGAGGCGGCGGGAATCTTTTTTCAACCTCGATCTGGCGCGGTCCGCCCCGATCTGGCGCGGTCCGCTCCGATCCGGCGCGGTCCGCTCCGATCCGGCACGGTCCGCCCCGACCCGGCACGGTCCGTCCCGATCCGGCACGGTCCGCTTCAATCCGGCGGCGACGGATGCTGTCCGGCCATATCCGGAGGCTTCACAGGGCAGGGGACGCATGTTAAAATAACAGTTACGGCTCTGTCCGGCGTGCTGTAAAAGAAACAGCAGCAGAAGAGAACAGTGCTGTAAAGAAACAATGCTGTAAGGAAACAATGCTGTAAGGAAACGGTATCGTAAGAGAACCGTACTGCAGGAAAACAGCGCTGTGAATGAACAGGAGGATGGTCAGCGTGGGTGCTGTCGGAGACGATATCAGAAAGAAAACATTTCACCGTTCCTATCTCCTGTACGGGCCGGAGCATTATCTCAGAAACGGCTATAAGCATGCGCTTGTCAGTGCGCTTCTGCCGGAGGGCGATACCATGAATTTCAGCCGGTATGAAGGCGAGGACATTTCCGCACATGACATCATCTCGCAGGCGGAAACCCTTCCTTTTTTTGCGGACCGGCGGGTGATCCTTCTGGAGGATACGGGCATTTTTGCAAAGAGTGCCGGGGAGCTGACCGATTACATGAAAAATCTTCCGGATTATCTCGTGATGATTTTTTCAGAGGAAAAGGTCGACAAACGATCCGGCATGTACAAAGCCGTCAGGAAGGACGGCGTCGTGGAGGAGTACGGCACGCAGCCGGCCGACTGGCTGATGCGCTGGATCGGCGCGAGGATCGGGAAGGAGAAAAAGAAAATCAGGCGTCCCGTCATGGAGCGGCTGATGCAGATCACCGGTACGGATATGACCAATATCGACAGTGAGCTGGAGAAGCTTCTCTCCTATGTCATGTCTCCGGACCGGCCGACGGCCGGAGAAGACCCTGACGAGATTACGCTGGCTGATCTTGAAGAAATCCTTGCACCGCAGCTTGAGGATCAGATTTTTGACATGATCCGGGCCGTTGCCTCGCATCATCAGAAACAGGCGCTCGATTATTATTATGAGCTGCTGGCACTTCGGGAGGCGCCGCTGAAAATCATGGCGCTTCTCACAAGAGAGTATCTTCAGCTCTATCATGTGAGCGAACTCGCCGCAGAGGGACGGCCGCAGAATGTGATTGCAACGGCGGCAGGCATTCCGCCTTTTGTCGTACGGCGGTCACTCGAGGTAAGCCGGCTGTATAAAAGAGGAGAGATCCGTGCGATCCTCGATGATTTTGCCGCAACGGAGGAGGATGTCAAGCAGGGAAAAATCAGCGACAGACTTGCCGTGGAGATGCTGATCATCCGTTACAGCAGCGCAGCACAGCGGCGTTAGCTGAAACGGTGCGGCAGTCGGGCTTAATACAGTACTGTGGCATCTTGTATGATATGGATGTTTATTGTGAAAAATTACCATAAATAAGAAGATTGTTAAAAAAAAGTCGTTCAAAAGCGACAAACTGCATTTAAACTGGTGAATTTTTCGGTCAGCTATGTATAATAAATGCTGTGAAATATCGGGAATCCGACAGGCGGAGAACCGCTGATTTAAGCGGCTGACAGCCTATGATGATACAGCCTGTTCCGGTTATCCCCGGATATAGCAACTGTTAACAATGGTACAGAAAGAGGGTAAATGGTATGGCAAAGATTGATTTAACTCAGTACGGTATCACCGGCACACCTGAAATCGTCTACAACCCTTCCTATGAGCAGCTGTTCGAGGAAGAGACGAAACCGGGTCTGGAGGGCTATGAAGTCGGCAAGGTCAGCGAGCTTGGCGCTGTTGATGTATTTACCGGCATTTACACCGGCCGTTCTCCTAAGGATAAATTCATCGTTATGGATGAAAATTCCAAAGACACCGTATGGTGGACGACACCGGAATATCCGAACGACAACCATGCGGCTTCAGAGAAGGCATGGGCTGCTGTAAAAGATATCGCAAAGAAGGAGCTCTCCAACAAGAAGCTTTATGTTGTAGATGCTTTCTGCGGTGCAAACAAAGACACCCGCATGGCTGTCCGCTTCATCATGGAAGTGGCATGGCAGGCACATTTCGTTAAAAACATGTTCATCCAGCCGACACCGGAAGAGGAAGCTGAATTCAAGCCGGATTTCACCGTATACAACGCATCCAAGGCAAAGGTTGAGAACTATAAGGAACTCGGCCTGAACTCCGAGACAGCTGTTGTATTCAACATCACGTCCCGCGAGCAGGTTATCATCAACACCTGGTACGGCGGTGAGATGAAGAAGGGCATGTTCTCCATGATGAACTACTATCTGCCGCTGAAGGGCATTGCTTCGATGCACTGCTCCGCGAACACCGACCTTGAAGGTAAGCATACATCGATCTTCTTCGGTCTTTCCGGAACCGGCAAGACCACACTTTCCACCGATCCGAAGAGACTGCTGATCGGCGATGATGAGCACGGCTGGGACGATAACGGCGTATTCAACTTCGAGGGAGGCTGCTACGCAAAGGTTATCAACCTTGATAAGGATGCTGAGCCTGATATCTACAATGCCATCAGGAGAGACGCTCTTCTTGAGAACGTAACGATCGATGACAACGGAAAACTTGATTTCGCTGACAAGAGCGTTACCGAGAATACCCGTGTTTCCTATCCGATCGATCATATTGACAAGATCGTTAAGAAAGTAGCCGGCGGTATTTCTCACGGCCCGGCAGCAGACAATGTGATCTTCCTGTCCGCCGATGCCTTCGGCGTACTGCCGCCTGTATCTGTTCTGACACCGGAACAGACAAAGTACTACTTCCTGTCCGGATTTACAGCAAAGCTTGCAGGAACCGAGCGTGGCATTACCGAGCCGACACCAACCTTCTCCGCATGCTTCGGCCAGGCTTTCCTGGAGCTGCATCCGACCAAGTATGCAGAAGAGCTTGTTAAGAGAATGGAGAAGAGCGGAGCAAAGGCTTACCTGGTTAACACCGGATGGAACGGAACCGGCAAGCGTATCTCCATCAAGGATACCCGTGGCATCATCACCGCTATTCAGACCGGTGAGGTAGACAAGGCTCCGACGAAGAAGATCCCTTACTTCGATTTTGAGGTTCCGACATCTCTTCCGGGCGTTGATCCGGCTATTCTTGATCCTCGTGACACCTATAAGGATGCCGCTGAGTGGAATAAGAAGGCAGAGGATCTGGCTGCCAGATTCATCAAGAACTTCAAGAAGTATGAGGGCAATGAGGCCGGCAAGGCACTGGTTGCTGCAGGCCCTCACCTCGACTGATCAGAACGGTCAGCTGAAAGCTGAATAAGGCTTAAAGCGGAAGCCGCCGCGGCGCGATAAAGCGCTGCGGCGGCTTTTTTTTTATGCTTTCGGAGTCCCGGTCGCACGCCAGAACCCCTCTGCGTGTCGACCGGTTTATACTGTAAACCCCATACTACAGGTAGTGCCACATACTGTATAAGTCCACGCGCCGCTTCGCACTGCGTGCTTTCGCGTCGCTACAGGCATTCGCATTCTCGCG
>ONOC01000002.1 GCA_900319355.1 uncultured Eubacteriales bacterium
GGCCTTCAGATAATAGGAATGGACGAAATAAACGTACGACTGGTCCGGGATGCCCCTGAACAGTCTTCCGTCACCCGTCAGATGAATGGAATTCCAGCCCATGTGGGGGATTTTTCTTCCTTCCCCGTCCGGAATCCTGAGGATGTGCCCCTTCAGAATGCCGAGTCCCTTCACGCCCGGGCTCTCCTCACTGTCCTCGAATAAAAGCTGCAGGCCGAGACAGATACCGAGAAAAGGTTTGCCGGAAGCACAGATGTCCCTGATGACATCGGAAAGTCCGTACTCGTTCAGTTTCGCCATGCAGTCGCCGAAGGCGCCGACACCGGGCAGGATCACCTTGTCCGCCTCTCCGAGCACGGAGGGATTTCTTGTGACGACAGCCGTCTGTCCGATGGAAGAAAGAGCCTTTTCCACACTCCGGATATTGCCGGCATCATAATCAATAATCGCTATCATATTCAGGACTCCAATCTCTGTATAAAGCATGACCCGGCGGGCGTCATCCGCCACCGGGTCATGAACATTCCGTCTCAGTCGACGGGTTTTGCGGTTCCTTTTTCATTCATGCGCTTCAGAACCATTTCATATCCGTCATTTCCGTAGATCAGCGAACGGTTCACACGGCTGATGGTCGCCGTTGACGCTCCTGTCTTCTTCGAAATATCAAGGTATGTCTTCTTGTCGCGCAGCATCCTCGCTACTTCGAATCGCTGCGACAGCGAAAGAATCTCATTAATGGTACACGCGTCCTCAAAAAACGTGTAGCAGTCCTCGACGCTGTTCAGTGTCAGGATCGCTTCGAAAAGCTGATCGACCGCTTCCGTATGAATATCCTTGCTCATCATGACACCTCCGATAGGCTTAACGGAAAATACAGGTCGATTTTAGCACGTTAAAATTTCACAGTCAAGACGTGCCGTGTTCCGGCTGGAAATAGAGGTCGGCCGCTTCGATATCGCGGTCCACCTGATTTTTCAGTTCTTCCACAGAACTGAACTTTACCTCGGGGCGACGGTAATGGAGCAGTTCGACGCGCGCCTGCTGATCATACAGATCAAGGCTGCAGTCAAACAGGTAGGTCTCCAGACCGAGTCGGCTGCCGTCCACGGTCGGTTTGACGCCGATATTCGTGATTCCCTGATAGAGCCGTCCCCCGACGAGCGTTCTGGAAAAATAGACGCCGTGCGGCGGAAGCATCTTGGCAGGATCCGGGATCTGGTTGATGGTCGGGAAGCCGAGCGTCCTGCCCAGCTGCCTGCCGTGAACAATCTGTCCGGTGACGAAATACGGATAACCGAGGAGCTCCGTCACCTTCTCTATGCGGCCGCCGGCCAGTTCCTCGCGGATATAGGTGCTGCTGATGTCGCGGCTGCCGTCCTTTTCCTTCTCTATCACCAGGACGCGGAATCCGTATTTTCCGGCGATCTGTGCCAGAAATTCCGGCGAACCGCTGCGGTTTTTCCCGAAATGGAAATCCGTTCCGACGACCACGGCCTTCGCATGAAGCTTTCCGACGATAATATCCCGGACAAAGTCCTCCGCGGTCATGGACTTCAGTTTCTCCGTAAACGGACACTCGATCAGCTGGTCAACGTTCAGCTCCCGCATGATTTCCGCACGTTCCGGATTGGTCATCAGCATCTGCTGCGGCCGGGCACCCATGACAATCTGAGGCGCAACGTCGAACGTGAAAACCGCCGTCTGCCATTCCTCCTCGCGGGCAAGTCTGTGAATTTCCGCGATCAGTTTTCTGTGACCGCGGTGAACGCCGTCGAACTTGCCGAGCGTCAGCGCGGTGGCAGCCGGCGATTCATAAGTGTCCACATTTCTGATATATTTCATCTTCCGCAGCCTTTCCGTGCGCAGGTCTCCCTGCGGTTATCTCCGCATCCGCTCCCGGCTGTCATGCCCGTCATCCTGATTCTGATGCTCCGGGTTATCCCTGTTCAGCCTCTAACCTGCTTCTGACGTTACCGTCATCCTGATTCTGATGCTCCGGGTTATCCCCGTTCAGCCTGTAACCGGCTTCTGACGTTACCGTCACTCTTCTTCTGTGATGATACTGCGGCATCGCCGTCCCCGGCGCCGCAGAACTTCACATAGGGATTCTCGTCAACCATAACATCCGCGGGATCGTAGAACATTCTGACCGGCATCAGCATGCTGCGGTCCTCATTCACACGGTACAGTCCCGTAAAAATCCCGACCGAGTCGTACAGGCGCACCTCTCCGGTGAACGGCATCTCAGATATCTGCGTCATCACATCACTGAGCATGCCGGTGGGAATCTTGTTTCCGTTGTGGGCGAGGACATCGCCTTCATTTCCCGTGGAAACAGAAGGAATTCCCGAAAAAACCTGATCGGTCGGGATCACGATGTCCTTCAGGCGGTTTTCAGCGGCGATCTCGGCGATTTTGCCAAGCGTCAGCGCATCCTCTTCCTTGAAAATCCCGACCCTGGTCCTCGTCAGATGTTCCATACACCCGCCGCATCCCAGCTTCTCTCCGATGTCATGACAGAGCGTGCGGATATAGGTGCCGCGCGAGCAGACGACGCGCATCGTCACACGCGGCAGATCAAAGGAAAGCGCCCTGATTTCATAGAAGTGAACCGGACGGGGCGCACGCTCGACGGTCTTCCCCTCCCGGGCAAGCTCGTACAGCTTCTTTCCGTTCACCTTCAGTGCCGAATACATCGGCGGGACCTGCATCTGATCTCCCTCAAAGGATTTCAGCACCTCGCGGATCTCATCTTCCGTGCAGGATACCTCCTGCTGCCGCAGCACCCGGCCCGTCTTATCCTGGGTATCGGTGTCCGTACCGAGCAGCATCACCGCCTCATAGGTCTTCGTTTCATCCGTAAGGATGTCCGTCACCCTTGTTGCCTTGCCGAAACAGACAGGCAGCACGCCGACCGCTTCGGGATCCAGCGTTCCCGTGTGGCCGATTCTTTTCTGATGAACGATGCCCCGAAGTTTTGCGACTACATCGTGGCTGGTAAAACCGGCCTCTTTATAAACGTTAATGACTCCGTTAATCATGATCCTGTCTCCGAATCGTCTGTGATATTCCCCCGATACATACGATCCGCCTGCCCCGGATTATGACTTCTCCGTCTGCTCCTCTTCTGCCGGAGCCAGCTCTTTTTCCAGATAAAGCGTCAGATTATTGATCACATCATACTGCGAGCCGTGCATCGTGCATCCTGCGGCGCGCACATGGCCGCCGCCCTGGAATTTCTGAGCCACCTCGCTCACGTCCACATAAGACCTGGAACGGAGGCTGACCTTCCAGACCGAAGGCTCTCTCTCATACATGAAAATCGCTACTTCGACGCCGATGGTGTTGCGGAGCTCGTTCACGATCCCGTCCATATCCTTGGGCTCGACGCCGTAAAAGGCCATATCCTTATTTTTCACATAGCCGATGATCAGTCTGCCGTCGAAAACCAGGATTGACTCCATGACCGTCCGGCCCATGATCTGGTTCTGCGCATAGGTCTTCTGATAATAGGTATCGTCGACGATCCGGCTGAACGGAATGCCCTTTTCCATCAGATTCGCGGCCACCCGCATCGTCACGGGCGATGTGGACGAATACTGGAAAATGCCGGTATCGTGCGCAATTCCCATGTACAGCGCTTCCGCGCATTTCTCCGAGATGCTGTCCGGATCCATGTAATGATAGATTACTTCCGCGGTGGAACTCATCTCCGGATAATTAAAAATCCACGTGTAATGGTCCCTGTTGGTGACGTGATGATCGAAGCACAGAATCTTATCTGCCAGCGGAAGAAGCGGCTGAATCACACCGATCCTGTCGCGGCTGCTGATATCCAGAAGGATGATCAGATCATATGCTTTTCCCTCTTCCGCTGTCATGCGGACCTCATCCGATCCCCTGAGAAACCGGAACACATCGCGCAGATTTTCCAGATAGGCATCAACCTGAAGCTCAGGATAATTGTCCTCCAGATACATCTTCATGCCGAGAACCGAGCCCACACAGTCGCCGTCCGGATTGACGTGGCCGGCTATCGCCACCGTCTTCACGCCATCCAGATAATCACCGATATTTCCTGAAATCATTGACCTTCCTCACGTTTTTTTCTGTCCTCCGCCAGAACCTCATCGATACGGTGTGACATGTTCACACCGTATTCGATGGATTCGTCCAGACGGAAAATCAGTTCGGGCGTATTGCGCAGATTCAGATTCTGCGCGAGCTCGTGCCGGATAAATCCGGCCGAGCTCTTCAGGCCCTCCATGGTATCCTTCTTGGCCTTCTCATCGCCGAGCACACTGACCATGACCCTGCAGGTCTTCAGATCCGTCGCCACCGTCGCGGAAGTCACGCTCGTCATCATGGCGATGCGCGGATCCTTGACGTCGGAACGGATAATATTGCTCAGCTCTTCTCTGACGGCCTCATTGATTCTTGTATTCTTAATGCTGTTTTTTCTCATGATATCTTTCCCGCGTGTTTCCTGTTACCGCGGCACTTCTTCCATTATGCTGGCCTCGATGCGGTCTCCCTCTTCGAATCCGTCAAATCCGTCGACAACAATACCGCACTCATAGCCTGCCTTGACTTCCTTTGCATCATCCTTGAACCGCTTCAGGCTGCTGAGGTTGCCTTCAAAAATCTGATCCTCGCCTCTCTGCACGCGCACCTTGCATCCGCGGCGGATGGAACCGTCGAGCACGTAACTTCCGGCAATGGCACCGACACCGGAGGCTTTGAAGATCTGACGAACCTCTGCATGACCGATGACTTTCTCCTCGTAGACGGGCTCCAGCATGCCGTTCATGGCAGCCGTGATGTCATCGATGGCCTGATAGATAACTCTGTACAGACGCACATCAACCTTCTGCTCGTCCGCCAGTGCCTTGGCTGTCTGATCCGGACGGACATTGAATCCGATGACGATCGCATTGGAAGCTGCGGCCAGCGAGATATCGGACTCGGTGATGGCACCGACGCCGCCGTGGATGATCTTGATCACGACTTCGTCGTTGGAGAGCTTCTCCAGCGCCTGCTTCAGCGCCTCGACAGAACCCTGTACATCCGCCTTGACAATCAGCTCCAGCTCTTTGACAGAACCGTCCCTGATCTGATCGAACAGCGCATCCAGCGACATTCTGGACTTGGTCTCCTCCAGCAGCTGATGTTTCCGCTCGTTGACGTAGGTCGCCGCAATCTGTTTTGCTTCCTTGTCGGTCTCCGTCGCCAGCAGTACCTCACCGGCATCCGGCACGCCGTTCAGACCCTGTACGCCGACAGGTGTGGACGGACCGGCCGCTTTGACCTGTCTGCCGTTTTCATCCGTCATCGCACGGACCTTGCCGTACGCGGAACCGCAGGCAATGTAGTCGCCGATATGAAGCGTTCCCTTCTGCACAAGCAGGTTGGCCACAGGGCCTCTGCCCTTGTCCAGCCTTGCCTCAAGCACAAGACCTCTCGCGAGACGGTCCGGATTGGCCTTCAGCTCGAGAATATCCGCCGTCAGCAGGATGGTCTCCAGAAGATCATCAATGCCCTGACCTGTCTTCGCGGAAACCTCAACCATTTCGGTCTGGCCGCCCCAGTCGGAAGCCACAAGGCCGTACTCTGTCAGTTCCTGCTTTACCCGGTCCGGATTGGCGCCCGGCTTGTCGATTTTGTTGATGGCCACAATGATTTCCACATTGGCGGCCTTTGCGTGGTTGATGGCCTCTATGGTCTGCGGCATGACACCGTCATCCGCTGCCACGACGAGCACCGCGATATCCGTGGAGTTTGCACCGCGCATACGCATGGCCGTGAAGGCCTCATGACCCGGTGTATCGAGGAAGGTAATCTTCCTGCCGTTGATCGTTACGCAGTACGCACCGATGTTCTGTGTGATGCCGCCCGCCTCGCGCTGGGTCACATGAGAGTGACGGATGCGGTCGAGAAGGGAGGTCTTGCCGTGGTCGACATGACCCATGACGCAGACTACCGGCGGACGCGGAACCAGTTTGCTCTCGTCCTCTTCGTCCTCCTTCAGCATCTCGGCAATGACATCAACGGTTTCCTCGTGATCGCAGAGAATATCATAATTCATCGCGATCTCTTCCGCCTTGTCGTAATCGACCTCCTGGTTGACGGTGTACATCTCACCCTTCAGGAACAGGTCTTTTACAATAACAGACGGATTCATCTTCATTCTTTCCGCAAGCTCACGGATGGTCAGTTTATCCGGCACCCTGATCTCGGTCACCTTATCTTCCTTCTTCTCGTCCTTCTTGTGCACCGGCTTCTGCAGCGCCTTCGGGATGAGCTTTCTGTTGTCATGACCGTGCTGCCCCTTGCGGCTGTCATTCGTAAACTTGTTTCCTCTTAAATCTTCCTTTGCCTTGTCCTTATCGTGATTTCTCGCATCGCGGCCCGGCTTTCTCAGACCGGTCTCCGCGGGAGCTGCACCACCCGCATGACGTTCGCCGTGCGCACCGGGTCTTCCCTGATGCATGCCCGGACGTCCGCCTGTACCTGCGCCCTCCTGTCTGCCGAAGGGAGCGCCGCCCCTGCGGTTACCGAAAGCGGGACGACCCGGCTGAGCGCTCTGACCGGTTCTGCCGTTTCTGTCCGCAAAAGGCTTTCTGCCTCTGTCCTGACCGTTTCTGTCTCCGGTGTTTCTTCCGGAAAAACGATCCTGACCGTTTCTTCTGTTCCTGTCGGTCTGAGGTCTTGCCTGACCGTGATTTTCTGTCTTCTGCACAGATGCGGTATTTTCGGCAGCGGGTCTGCCCTGAAACTCCTGACGGGCTGTCTCCTGAGGACGCACATCCTTTGTCCCGGCCGTCTTCTCTGCTGTTTCTGCCGGTTTCTGCTCGGCTGCCGCAGGCTTCTCCTGCACAGGTGTCACAGGGGATACCTTCGGTTCTTCCGCAGGACGTGCCGTCACATTTTCCACCGGTGCGGCCGCTGTGGTGCGGATCTCGTCCTTTACTGCCTCTTCAGCCGGCATCTGCGGTTTCTTCTCAGGCACATTGCTCATCTGCGGTTTCTTCTCAGGCACATTGCTCACCGGCGGCTTCGGATTCTCATTCCGGATCACGCCGTGAGGACGCGGTACATGAACAAGCGGTGTCTTTGCCGCCGGCGCATTGCCGGCCGGACGTCCGCCTCTGTTCTCCTCTGCACGGCCGTGGCGCGGATCATGTGCTGTGCCCGGTCTTCCGACGGGATTTCTTCTGCCGTTATCGCGGTTCTTCTGCCCGTTTCCGTGACCGAAATTCTTTCCTTCGCGGCTGGAAGCATTCTGCGGATGAAACACGGCGATAACTCTCTTCTTTTTAGGTTTTTCCGCAGCGCCTGCCTGCGGATTCTTTGCGGCATCTGTTCCCTGTGTTCCTTCTTTTTTCATCTGACCTGCCTTTGCTGTCTCACCGGAAGACGGTGCTCCTGAAGCGGTTCCTGCCTGAGAACCCGCGTCCTGATTTTTACCGAAATGATGACGTACTTCCGCTGCCTCACGGTCTTCGAGGCCACTGGCGGCCGTCTTTCCGCTGATGCCCCTGGACTCAAGCGCATCGATCACCTTTTTCGATTCCACGCCAAGTTCCTTCGCAAGTTCCCGAATTCTGATTTTTGACAAATTACAACACCGACCTTTCTGTCATTGCAGCTGCTTTAAGAATCGCTCCTGCAAGCCCCTCATCCGTCACGGCAAGACAGGATCTCTCACCCGTCCCGACCGCTCTGCCAAGCTCTGCCTTGGGCAGAAAACGGATCACCCGCACCTGTCGTGCGGAAGCCATATCGGTAAATTTCTTCACCGTATTATCTGACGCGTCCTCCGACAGGATCAGAAGACATGCGCGGTTTTCCTTCACAGCCTTCTCCGCGGCAAACTCACCGCCCGCGATTTTTCCGGCCTTCCGCGCGATGCCGATCATCATGGCTGCCTTATGCCTGTCCATGCGCCGTCATCTCCTTTTCCAGTTCCTCATAAACCTCCGGCGGGATTTCCTCCTTCAGTGCTCTGTCCAGGGAATGGCTTTTCTGCGCTTTTTTCAGACACGCTGTATTTCTGCACAGATAGGCGCCGCGTCCGTTCTGTCTGCCGGTCTCATCATAAACGACGGAACCGTCAGGCCTCTTTACGATTCTGGCTAGCGTTTTCTTCTCTTTTTTTTCACGGCATCCCACGCAGGTTCGCATGGGCATGCTTTTTCCTTCACTCATCTGAATTCTCTGTCTTCTTTTATTTATTCTGCAGGCTCTTATTTATTCTGCAGGCTCTCCGGATTCATCAGCATCACCGGCATCCTGTGAAGCGCCTGACTCTTCTGCATCATCATCCGCAGGTGCTGTCTCAAAGGTCTCTTCATCCCCGTCTTCTGCCGGAGCTGCGTCACCGGATACATCGCCGGCCGCATCATCGGAGGTTTCCTGATACTCTTCCTCCTCGTAGCCTTCCTCGTATTCGCCGCCCTCTTCGTACTGTTCGAAGATGCCTTCTTCTCTCGCCTGCGTCTCACTCTTGATATCGATCTTATACTGGGTCAGATGTGCTGCGAGACGGGCATTCTGTCCTTCCTTGCCGATGGCAAGGGAAAGCTGATAATCCGGAACGACAACGAGTGCCTTCTTCTCATCCGGATCCGCCAGAACGGAAATGACCTTGGCCGGAGACAGGGCATTCTCAATGAGGTACGCTTCATTCTCGTCCCAGTTGATGATGTCGATTTTTTCTCCGTCCAGCTCATCGACGATGGTATTGACTCTGCTGCCGTTGACACCGACACATGCGCCGACCGCATCCACGTTCTCATCGTTGGACCATACGGCGATTTTTGTACGGGAGCCGGCCTCACGGGCGATCGCCCTGATTTCAATGATGCCGCTCTGAATCTCGGCAACTTCTTCTTCGAACAGGCACTTTACAAGGTCCGGATGCGTTCTGGAAACCAGAATCTTCGGTCCCTTCGGTGTATCCCTGACCTCAAGCACATAAACCTTGACACGGTCCGTCGGCTTGAATGTCTCGCCGCGCACCATTTCCTTCGCGGTAAGCAGTGCGTCGACCTTACCGAGATTGATGCTCACGTTGTTGCCGATATAGCGCTGTACTACGCCGGTCACCACGTGATGTTCCTTCTCATAATACTCGTTGTACAGAGATTTTCTCTCTTCCTCGCGGATCTTCTGAAGAATCACGTTCTTGGCATTGCTCGCGGCAATTCTTCCGAAATTCTTCGAATCCAGCTCAATTCTGATCTGGTCGCCCGGCATGGCGGATGAATCATACTCAAAAGCATCCTGCTGCGTGATCTCCGCCTCGTCATCCACGACTTCATCCACGACGGTCTTCAGCTGATAGATGTGCGGTCTGCAGGTCTCAGGCTCGATCTCGACCACCACGTTATCCGTGCGGTCATACTGATTCTTGTAAGCCTGCAGCAGAGACTGCTCGATCGCCTCCAGCAGCGATTCCTTGCTGATGCCCTTCTCCTTCTCGATCAGGTTCAGCACTTCTACCATATTCTCCTGCGGTTCGGCCTTCTTTTTACCACGCATTTTTCTTCTTTTGTCCTCCTGTTCGTAACAAATCAGCCCGTATCAAACCGGTCTTTAAAAATCAAACGCCATTCTGATCAGCGAGATGTCCTCTCTGGCGAAGCTTTTCTTTCCGCCGTCATCATCCAGATCCAGTGTGACGGTGCTGTCATCATAATCCGTCAGCACACCGGTAAAGCTCTTTTCATGATCAATGATCCGGTACGTGTGCACCTCAACCCGCTGTCCGAGCGCCCGCCTGTAATCGCGCTCCTTTTTCAGCGGACGGCCGAGTCCCGGAGAGCTCACCTCCAGCACATAGGCATCACTGATTAAATCCGCCGCATCCAGTTTTTCCTCGAAGGCACGGCTGATCAGCTCGCAGTCGTCAACCGTGATCCCGCCTTCCTTGTCGCAGTACGCTCTCAGATACCAGGTGCCCGCTTCCTTTACATATTCCAGATCCACGAACTCATATGGAGGCTCAAGGACACTCATCAGAAGCTCTTCTGCGCGCTTTTCGATATTTTCCTTTCTGCTCATACCTCTTCTCCTGCAGCGCACCGTATGCACAGAGCCGGGAAAACCTGTGTCTTCCCGGGTTGTTCTGCCCGACGGCGGATTCTGCACAAAATAAGAGTGGACCTCGCGGCCCACTCTTACCATGTCAACATTTACCCTCTGACTCTAACACCTTCCCGTCCTCTTTGCAACCCAAAAATGCAGGATTTTCGTCCGTTCCGGCGTCATGGCGGATATGGATGTCAAGCTGACTGTACGGAATTTCGATACCGGCCTCATCAAAGGCCAGTTTGACGCGTTCATTCATATCCCAGGTGACCTGCCAGTAGTCTTCCGTCCTGACCGGCGCCTTCATCTGCATCGTCACCTGGCTGCTGTCAAGCCCGGTGACCACGACAGAGGCATGGCTGTCGTCGACGCGCGGATCCTCCTTCAGCAGGTGTTCCATGATTTTTCTTGCCTTCTGGATATCCGCCGAATAGGAAATACCGCAGCTGACGGTGATATACCTTCTTCCGTCGGATGAAATATTTGTCACCTGATTGTTGGTCAGGGAGGAATTCGGGATAGAGACTCTCTCGTGCAGCATCGTCTCGATCGTCGTGTAGTACATATCGATCTTGCGCACCGTTCCTTCCGCATCAACGGCAGGCACACGGATATAATCGCCCACACGGAAAGGCCTGGTCAGCAGAATCAGAATGCCGCCCGCAAAATTCGAAAGCGTTCCCTGGATCGCCAGTGAGATGCCGACGCCGGCCGCCGCGACAATCGCGGCGATCGTGCTTGCTTCCACGATGTTCAGCCAGATGCAGACCTCGACCACGGCCAGAAGCATGATGATCCAGCGCACCAGCGAAGTAATAAAACCGCGCACTGACGCGTCCACATTCTTTCTGGACATTCTCCGGTCGATGAAACCCGTTATCTTCTTCAGCACCTTCCAGAGTACAAAAAGGATCAGAACGCCGATGCCGATCCGGATGAGATAATTCAGTGCGGTCGCCCCGAACGACGAGAACCACTGCGCCATATTTCCCTTTTCCGCGGCACTGGCTCCGTTTTTTGTGGTTTCTTCTATTGTCTCAGCGGCTGCGCTGACTGACTGTACATCTTCCATATAAAAATCCATGCCTGCGCCTCATGAGCGCAGGCCCTTATCTGTCATTTACGCCTTCGTGCTGCCGTCGGATTTCCTGCCCGTTCCGGAAACTTTTTTCACCGCGCTGTCCACAGCTTCACGGACTTTATCCGCGGCCTCTCCGGCCGTATCGGCTGCCTTTGACGCTGCCTTTTCGGCAGCTTTTCCCGCTTTTACCACGGTATCCCTGGCCTTTGCTGCTTTCGATGCCGCCTTTCCTGTCTTCTTTACTGCCGCCGCTGCATTCTTCCCGACCGTTTTCGCCGTTTTTCCGGCAGCTTTTCCTGCGGTCTGCACCGCTTTTCCGGCGGTCTTTACGGCTTTTCCGGCCGTTCTGCCGGCGGTCTGTACCGCTTTTCCGGCCGTTCTGCCGGCGGTCTGTACCGCTTTTTCCGCCGTTCTGCCGGCGGTCTGCGCTGCTTTTTCCGCCGCCTTCCCGACAGCCTGCTCCGCGTCCTCCGCTGCTTTCTTTGTTGTCGTCTTCACCTTCGCTGTGACATCGGAAAAACGCTCCACGGCCTCGGTGAAACGATAAACCGCAACCGCCAGAGGCGCCACGCGGATTTTTATCGAATCTTTCCGCTCATCCTGCTCCACGGCACGGCTGAGCTTCACTCTCGGATTCACGGCACCGGTGCCGCCGAACTCCACGGCATCGCTGGAGAAGATCTCCTTGTACTTGCCGGGATAAGGCACACCGACCATCATGTTCTCGTACGTGACATTGGAGAAGTTGGCAACGATCAGAAGCGTCTCCTCCGTCCTCATGCTCTTTCTCAGGAAAACAAGCAGATTGCGCTCCCAGTCAAGGTTGCTGATCCATTCAAAGCCCTCAGAATTTTCATCCAGCTCATACAGGGCCGGCTGTTCTCTGTACAGCTTCAGCAGGGCCCGGAAATAAGACGCCATCTGTTTTCCTTCTTCGGACTCCGCTTCCTTCCAGTCAACGCCGTCATAAGGCGTGATTCTGGCGCTCTGCCCGAAGTCCTGTCCCATCGCGATCAGCTTCTTGCCGGGATGCGTCAGAAGGTACGCATAGGTCAGGCGCAGATTGGCTCTCTTCAGTTCAGGCTTTCCGCCCGGCATCTGCCGGATCAGCGTTCTGCCGCCGTCCGCAAACAGATCGTGCGAAAGGGCAAGCATGAATTTCTCACTGTACATATAGACGGAGCTGAAAGTGAGATCATCCTGATGAGATCCTCTGAACAGCGGATCCAGCTGGATATACTGCATATAATCGTGCACGCAGCCGTTGTTCCACTTGTAGCTGAATCCCAGACCGCCGCCGGACACGCTTCCCGTGACCTGCGGATAGCCGGTCTCTTCTTCGGCCACCGTGATCACGCCGGGCATCTCACGGCCGATCTCCACGTTCAGCTTCTTCAGGAACTCAATGGCTTCCAGATTTTCATTGCCGCCATAGATATTCGCTATCCATTCGCCGGTCTTTCTTCCGTAATCCAGATAGAGCATCGTGGCCAGATCATTGATTCTCAGGCCGTCGGCATGGTAAGCCGTCAGCCAGAAGAGTGCGCTTGAAATCAGGAAGCTCTGCACCTCTCCCCGGCCGTAATTGAAAATCAGGCTTCCGTTCTTCGGGTGAACACCCTTCTTCGGATCCAGGTGTTCGTACAGGCAGGTGCCGTCAAAAGCCGAGAGGCCGCTGTTGCTTCTGGCAAAGCCGCCCGGCACCCAGTCAAGGATGACGCCGATGCCATGGCGGTGGAGCTCATTGACCAGATACGCAAAATCCTCCGGCGATCCCATCCGGCTCGTAGGCGCAAAAAATCCGCTCGTCGCGTAGCCCATGCTCTCGTCATCCGGATATTCCATCACCGGCATCAGCTCCACATGCGTGTAACCCATCTTCGTTACATAGGAAACAAGTTCAGGCGCCGTCTGCCTGTAGCCGAGAGGCGTTCCGTCGCTGTTCTGCTTCCATGTGTTCAGATTCACCTCGTACACCGCCACAGGTCTCGAGGAAAGATCTGTCGATTCTCTTGCCGAAAGCCAGTCTTCGTCATCCCAGGAGAAGTTCAGGTCGGTCACGACGGAAGCGCCGTCCGGTCCCTTCTGGTATGCCCAGGCATTCGGATCGGCCTTCAGATAAACCAGTCCCGATTTCGCCTTGATCTCGAATTTATAATAACTGCCCGCCTTTACGTCCGGCACGAAGAGTTCAAAAATGCCCGTCTCCGTCCGGTTCATCTGGCAGACGCGTCCGTCCCATCCGTTAAAATCACCGACAACGGACACACGCATGGCATTCGGCGCCCAGACGGCGAAATACACGCCCTCGGTGTCGTTGATTTTCATCAGGTGAGCGCCAAGTTTTTCCCATGCATGATATCCGATCCCGTTGGTAAACCGGGTCTCTTCCTTCTCCGTGATGCGTGAAGCAAAGGCATACGGATCTCTGACTTCCCTTCCGCCGTCTTCTTTGTCCTCAAGAATGAAGGAATAAGCCGGGATTTTCTTCCCGTCGAGCATCACAGCAAAGAATCCGGATTCATCCTCCTGGACCATCGGAATCGTCTTTCCGCCGGAACGGATACTTACCTTTTCCCGTCCGGGAAAATACGCCTGCACCAGAATCCCGCCTTCCGTCACATGCGGGCCGAGAATCCGGCCGGGCCTGTCCGCTTCCGCATACACAACGGCTTCGATACCGGCCCAGTCCATCAGGTCATAAATTCTGCTTTCCATACTGCTTCCCGTGCTGCTCATAGGCTTATCCCCCAATCGTGTAAAAATTACTTCAGCTTACCGGATCCTCTGTGTGAACATCCCCGCCGGCTGCCGCGCCGCTGTTCTCCGCCGTACCGCTTTCCGGGGCAGCCGCCTCTGCTGCGGCTCCGGATTTATCCTCGATCGGCTTCCGGTTCAGAATTTCCATGAATTCCTCGCCTGTGATGGTCTCCTTCTCATAGAGGTACTTTGCAAGTTCATGCAGCTTTGAAATGTGGCTGCTGAGCAGATCCTTTGCCTTGTTGTACTGCTTCTGCACCAGATCAACAACCATCTGATCGATGCGCGCTGACGTCTCCTCCGAGCATGCCAGCGAGGTATCGCCGCCGAGGTACTGATTCTTCACCGTTTCCAGTGCCACCATGCCGAACTCATCGCTCATGCCGTATCGCGTGATCATGGCACGCGCCACCTTCGTCGCCTGCTCGATATCGTTGGACGCTCCGGTCGTAACCGAATGGAAGATCAGCTCCTCCGCCACACGGCCGCCGGTGAATGTCGCGATCTTGTTCTCAAGTTCCTCCCGGCTGAGCAGGTTGTGCTCACCTTCGTCCACCTGAAGCGTATAGCCGAGTGCGCCGGAGGTTCTCGGAATGATGGTGATTTTCGTCACCGGAGCCGAGTGATTCTGCAGCGCCGCCACAAGAGCATGGCCTGTCTCATGGTAGGCGACGATCAGCTTTTCCTTGGTCGTCAGAACCTTGTTCTTCTTCTGGTAGCCCGCGATGACGGTCTCGACCGCCTCCATGAGATCCTTCTGTACAACAAACTTTCTGTTGTCACGGACCGCATTCAGCGCAGCCTCATTGATCATATTGGCCAGCT
This sequence comes from uncultured Eubacteriales bacterium, assembly GCA_900319355.1. Taxonomy (GTDB): domain Bacteria; phylum Bacillota; class Clostridia; order Lachnospirales; family Lachnospiraceae; genus Bilifractor. The sequence continues at coordinate 14,759 of ONOC01000002.1, forward strand.
CGGCGCCGGAAGCGCCGGCCGCTGTTCTGGCGATCTCGTTGAAGTCAACATTATCGGAGATCTTGATATCCTTCGCATGAAGCTTCAGAATCTCCTCACGACCCTTCAGGTCAGGCAGTTCCACCGGGATACGGCGGTCGAAACGGCCCGGACGGGTCAGCGCGGGATCGAGGATCTCCGGACGGTTCGTCGCCGCCAGGATGACAACGCCCTTTCTGCCGTCGAAACCATCCATCTCGGCAAGCAGCTGGTTCAGCGTCTGCTCACGCTCATCATTGCCTGAGAAACCGCTGCCGTCACGTTTTTTGCCGATGGTATCAATCTCATCGATGAAAACGATACACGGCGCCTTCTCATTCGCCTGCTTGAAAAGGTCACGGACCTTTGCAGCGCCCATGCCGACAAACATCTCCACAAACTCCGAACCGGAGATGGAGAAGAACGGCACATCCGCCTCACCGGCAACAGCCTTCGCAAGAAGCGTTTTACCTGTTCCGGGAGGTCCCACGAGCAGGGCGCCCTTCGGCATTTTCGCACCGATTTCCGTATACTTGCCCGGGTTGTGAAGGAAATCAACGATCTCCTTCAGCAGATCCTTTGCCTCGTCCTCGCCGGCGACATCGGAGAATTTGATACCTGTCTCGGCCTGTACATAAATCTTGGCATCACTCTTGCCGAACTGCATGGCATCACCCATGCCGCCCATCCGCTTCGTCAGCGATCTGGTCACGGCAAGACTCAGAAGATAAATGATGACCAGCGGAAGGATCCAGCTGATCAGGAAGCTCAGCACCGGATTCATCTGCGCATTGATCGGGCTTTCAAAATCTTCAATGCCCGCATCATACAGCCGGTCGACAAGTTTGTAATCATCCATCATGCCGGTCTTGTATTCCTGACCGCTGTTGTCTGTAAAATAGATCGTATCATTGCCGGAATCCACTTCTACCTGGCTGATCTCATTCTGATCCAGCATCTTCAGGAAATTCCCGTAGGTGGATTCCTGGATTTTCGCTTCCTGCACACTGGGAATCAGGAGCAGATTCAGCAGGACAAGAACGATCATGGCGATGATATAATAAAATATCAGCGGCTTTTTGTTGTTCTTTATTTCTTTCACCTGTTTTTTTCCTCGCTTTCTTGACGGCCGTCCGTATGTCCCTGCGATTTCTTCTTCCGGCCGTTTCTGTGGGGCAGCGCGTCAGTAGCTTCTGAGCCGGTCACTTTCTTCCTCCCCCGGATTTTCGACCTTCAGGATTTCCACATCGTATTCCATCTGGTCGTTCACTTTCACATGACAGGTATCTCCAGCCCGGTGTCCCATCAGTGCCCTGCCGAGCGGCGACTCCGGCGTAATTCTGCCTTCCATCGAGTCCGCACGGACACTGGTGACGATTTTCAGCGTCATGGGTTCATCCCTGCCCGGCATTCGGAAGGTTACCCGCTTGTTCAGGCCCGCCTGGTCTTCCGCCATCCGGTCCTCGACAATAATCGCCGTGTCAATCATCCGCTGCAGATAATTGATCCGGCTGTTATTCTCACGGTTTGCCTTCCTCGCCGCATAATATTCGAAATTCTCGGAGAGATCTCCCTGGGCTCTGGCCTCCTGAATTTCCTTCAGGATCTTCGGCCGGTCGACCAGCGTGCGGCGGTCGATCTCCTCCTGCATCTTCTGAATGTCACTTTTTGTCAGTTTATCATGCATACCGGTTTATTCCTCCTCCGCTTATACCGTATGCGGCACGGTGCTGTTACGCCGCACTTATACAATAAGCCCCATACTACAGGTAATGCCACATACTGTATAAGCTACGGATTGCTCCGTGCTTCGCACTCCCGCAATCCTACAGGTATTCGGATTCCGCGCTATCGCGCTGCATCCTCATACCTGTTGCCTTCGAAACCGCATACAGCCTCTTACACACGCTCCGCGTGTGACGAGTCTGTCTGCGATTCGAAGAGCTTATACAATAAAGGCTCTGTAAGCAAGATAGGTCTCGTAGATATCTGCTTTGCTCGTGATTTCCCACGGCGCATGCATGTTCAGCACCGCCACGCCGAAGTCGATCACCTGCATGCCAAGGTTGGCGAGGATGTAGGCGATGGTTCCGCCGCCTCCCGCATCTACCTTGCCGAGTTCCGATGTCTGATAGGTAATATCATGCTTATCCATCAGATTTCTGAGGAAGGCAATGTACTCGGCATTGGCATCGTTGGAACCGCTCTTGCCGCGGGCGCCGGTATACTTGTTGAATACCGGTCCCTTTCCGAGATAGGCACAGTTATTCCTGTCCATGACATCCGGATAGGTCGGGTCAAAACCGGCACTGACGTCCGAGCTCAGCACCCTGATCTTTGTCAGCGTACGGCGGAGCGCCAGCTCGCTGTAGACGCCGAGCAGATCCATGACCTCGGCCAGCGTATTCTCAAAGAAACGGGAATGCATGCCCGTCGCTCCGACAGAGCCGATCTCCTCCTTGTCGGTAAGCAGACAGATGGCCGTGTACTCCGGATCTTTTACATCCATGACGGCGCGGAAAGAAGGATACGCGCAGACCTTGTCATCCTGCCCGTAGCACATGATCATACTGCGGTCGATACCATAATCCCGTGCCGCACCTGCCGGTACGACCTCGATCTCGGCAGAGACAAAATCATCTTCCTCAATGTCGTATTTCTTCTTCAGGATGGCCAGGATATTTTCCTTTACGCTCTCCTTGGTATCCTCATCTGTATCCAGCGGACGGGAGCCGACGAGAACATTCAGGTTTTCACCCTCGACAACCTCGCTGCCTTTCTTTGCCATCTGCTTCGAAGCGAGATGAATCAGCAGATCGCTGACGCCGAATACCGGGTCTGAAGGATCCTCGCCGACATTAACCGTAATCTCCGTGCCGTCCTTCTTCACAATCACACCGTGCAGCGCCATCGGAAGCGTAACCCACTGATATTTTTTGATACCACCGTAATAATGCGTATCAAACAGCGCCATCCCGGTATCCTCATAGAGCGGATGCTGCTTCAGGTCAAGCCTCGGGGAATCAATATGAGCCCCCAGCATCCTTGCACCGTCGGTCAGAGGTTTTCTGCCGATGCGGACAATCATGAGTGACTTCTTCATCATATCCGTGTAGATCAGATCCCCTGCCTTCAGCGCGCCGCCTTTCGCGCGTGCCTCTTCAAGCGTCATGGCGCCGGCCTTCTTCAGCTCTTCCTCCATGCCCTTTACATTCTCACGCTCCGTTTTGTGCGCGCTCATGTACGTTCTGTAATCCGAGCAGAAAGCCTCGATATCCCTGCTGTCACGCTTCTGCCAGATTGTCTTTTTATCTTCTGTCTTTTCAGATGCTTTATCTTTATCCATCTGTCATTTACCTCCTTTGTAAACATACATTCGTTATTTTACCACGACAGTGGACTATTTTCCACGTGAAACCGGCAGGCGGATGTCGTGCATGGTTACTGTTCACTCAAGCCGCTGTCGCGGGCAGAGACTTCCGTCCCCGCCTTTCCTTTAAGCACAGCAGCGGCCGTCGGATGCCGTCATCTCTGAGCGGCTTCACAGAGCCGGCGGAGATACACAGCAAATGTGACCGGAACGAAAAGGGTGACGCGTCACCCCGGGAACGGTTTCAGTTCTCCTCCGGACAGCGTAACCATGCTTCCCTCATCGATCCCGAGCCTGTACAGCATTCTGTCGGGTGCGGTGACGGCGCGCTGCACGCCCTTTCCGTCATCAAGGATCACCCGGACCTGAACTTCCGCCTGATCCGGCAGCTCCTCGCAGCCGTAGTCCGCCTCCTCGATCCTCACAACCTTCCACACAGGGAGGCTGTCTCCTTCTTTTTCCGGTGTGCCGTTCTGTTCTGACGCCGCATGGCCGAGATATGATGCCGTCTCCCGCATGACCTGCCTCAGAATATCAATATCACGCATCACATCCCCCGTTTCCAGCGAATGGTTTGCCTGATCGATCTCCGTCAGCGGAACACGGCATCTGCGGCACCCTTCCTCCACGGTCCTGTCATCGACCCAGGGATCCTTCGTGCCGTGAAAGGCGATGCCGCTGTCCTCCGCCATGAATTCAAAAGTACCGGCAACCGGCGTGTAATACACATGGCGGTAATTCAGTTTCCGGCCGGTATCTGCTGTCCGGTGATGTGCTTCATAGGCAGCTGCCGCCGCAGTTCCGATACTCTTGGATATGAACAGGATCTCATCGCAGGAAGAAAGCCCGTGAAAATCCAGCTGTTCCTCCATCTGCTCATAAGCCTTCTCAAACACCTCCCGCATTTTCTTTTCGTCACCGATCAGATTTTTCTTGCCGCCCAGATGACGGAAGGAGAGCTTCACCACATCATATCCTTCCGCCGCCGCAAGTTTCCCCGCGAAGTGAAGAAGCGGCCTGTCACACGTATAGCCGATGCCCGGCACAAGAACCGCTGTTTTTTTCATCTGTATCCCGTCCCTTCCTCCGTGAAACCTGTAAGAAAAGCCGCCCGGATCATCGGGAGACAACGCTGTCTCCTGTCCGGACGGCCATGGCTGATTTTTCCAGCCTCTTATCATTCGTGTTCGTCTCTGATGTCAGAAGATTTTGCCTTCATCATCAGATTCGTATTTCTTTTCTGCTTCCTGCTGCTCCTCCATCGGGCTTCTGCCCCTGCGGAGCACAATATTAACAATGATACCGACAATCAGTGCCGTTGCGATCGAGGAGATCTGCACAGCGCCGAAGTTCAGAACCAGTCCGCCGATGCCGAGCACGAGAACCGCGCTGACAACGAACAGGTTGCGGTTGTCGTTCAGGTCTACCGTCTGAATCATGCGAAGTCCGGAAACGGCGATGAAACCGTACAGGGCGATGCAGATTCCGCCGATGACACAGGTGGGAATCGTGTTGACGAAGGCCACGAACGGCGTGAAGAAGCTCATCAGCAGGCAGAGGATCGACGTCAGGATGATCGTGGAAACTGATGCATCACCCGTGATGGCCACGCAGCCGATGGCCTCGCCATAGGAGGTATTCGGGCAGCCGCCGAAGAATGATCCTGCAATGGAGCCGAGTCCGTCGCCGAGCAGGGTGCGGTGAAGTCCCGGGTCCCGGATCAGATCGCGTCCGATAATGGAGCCGAGGTTCTCATGATCCGCGATATGCTCCGCAAAAACAACCAGTGCCACCGGTGCAAACAGAAGCAGCACATTCAGAACGCCTGTAGAGCCCATGTATTTCGTACCGTCGCGGAACATGCCGAAAAAAGTGAAATCAGGCACGCTCAGGAAACTGTTCAGCGTCAGCGGAGCGAAATTCTCAACCAGCGGCGTGTAATCGATGATTTTCAGATAATCAATGCCGGTCGCCCAGCCGATGGCCGTGAACACCGAACCCAGGGCATAGCCCGCAAGAATACCGATGATGAACGGGATCATGCGGACACCTTTACCGCCCTTCACGGATGCGACAATGGTGACAATGAAAGCGACAAGTCCCGTCAGGATGGAAATCAGATTATAGGTCCCCGTCGTATCGGACTGCAGGTTGCTGACAGCTGAAGTGCAAAGAGACAGTCCGATCAGCGCAACGGTCGGTCCGATGATGACCGGAGGCATCAGTCTGTCAACCCATTTCGTTCCCGCCGCGCGGATGATCAGTGCCAGAATGACATAAACCGCACCGGCAAAAACCGCGCCGAGAAAAATCCCGAAGTAGCCGAAGCTGGCTGCTCCGATCAGAGGGCTGATAAACGCGAAAGAGCTTCCCAGAAAGATCGGGCTCCTCCTCCTTGTGCAGAGCACATAAACGAGCGTTCCTACACCCGCACCGAACAGTGCCGCAGGCTGGCTCATCGTCACAGACGTTGCGCCGGCCGTTCCCGAATTGACGAGCGTCGGCACCAGCAGCGTCGCAGCGATGATCGCGAGAAGCTGCTGAAAAGCATACACCAGATTTTTACCAAAAGGCGGTGTCTCTTCAACGTCGTACACAAGGTTATTTTTCCTGCTCATTCTCGTTTCCTCCTCATTCTCTGTTCCCATACATCTTTTTATTCAGCCGTCGTCACACCGGCCGTGCTTAAAGCCGTCATCACACCGGCAGTTCCCGTCATACGCGGAAGCCGCGTTTATATTAACTCAGTATGGTACACCGGCGCAAGAAAGAATATCAGAAGTCTCACACAAATTTCCTGATGCTGAAGACGAGGTTTCCCTTCTTTGTGGAACGGACAGTGCCGCCGCAGACCGCCTTGCCCCAGCCGCGGATGGAAAGCGTGTCATTTTCCGAAAGTTTTCTGCTGTTGTCCGTCACGCAGAGCCCGTTGATAAAGACCTTCTCCGAACGGAAAAGTTCCACCACTTTCGATCGCGCCAGATTCGTCAGCTTCGCCGTCACCGCGTCCGCGCGTTCAGACGGCACGATCAGCTCTATTTCCTGAAAATGCGGTCCCGCATCGGGCGGCAGGGAATCCGCTCTGGTGACACGCACATGCGTGTGGCGAACCTCATCCAGATTCTGCATGATAAAATCTGCCATCCTCGACGCGGCAAAAATCCACGCGTTCTTCCCGCTGATCCTGATATCGCCGATGGTGTCCCGGTCAATGTTCAGTCCCATGAGACTGCCCAGATAATCCCGGTGGGAAAGCTCCTCGCCGAACTTCCCGATCACCGGTGAGATCTGAAGCAGCGTGATCGGAAACTCCTCAGTCCAGCCGAAGTCCTTTTCTGAACCAAAACGGGCCATGCGGCGTTCAGCGCCCTCAAATCCGCCATACAGCGTGACATAGCTGCCGTCGATTTTTCCGCTTCTGACAAGCAGAAGCAGTGCCGATATCTCCGCCTCGCCCAGAAAATCCGTGAAGCAGTACCTTGTCTCCATGAAAGAGCGCTGATACAGATCGAGAAATCTGCGGGCTGATTTTTCTGTTTCATCCATTTCTGATACCCCGGTTCATTTCATTTCTTCCTGTCAGCCGTCAGCAGATCAGCAAAGGCTTTAAATGCCTCCGGCGTGCCTGCTTCAAACGAATCCCTGCGGAGCGCCAGTGTCATCTGCCCTTTAAGAAAGAGAACAAACATATTCTTCGTCTCCTGGCAGCGGATAATATCGGTGACCGGCACTTTCTTCTTCGTGTTGCTGACCGTTGTGTGAATCCACTCGTCATCGATCTCGATCTTCAGCCAGGGCGCATCCGTCCTGAAAGTGTTCGCGATGTTCTTTCTCTCCACCGCAATCGACTGTGTCATCTGCACATAAAGTGAGATAAAACCGATCACGCCGATCAGCGCCGGAATCAGAAACAGGACGGTCTCGAAGACCGGACTCAGCACACAGAAAAAAGCGACCATAACGCCGAGGGCCACGAAGGCCTTCCGGTTCTTCCATTTCCAGTAGGCGCCCATGGCTTCCTTCGCAGTGGCTTTGTCGTACCTGTATCGATTCACAAAATGATGCTGTTCCATCCCTTTCCTCCCGGTCTGTGACTTTCCTGACAGAATCCCGTACTTTTCATGCGTCGGATGATTTTCTGAAAGTACAGCAGAAGCGCCGGAAAGAATCAGCTTTCCGGCGCTTCCCTGTGCTGTCTGGAGCATATCGGATTCGAACCGACGACCTCCACAATGCGAATGTGGCGCGCTCCCAACTGCGCTAATGCCCCCTGCCAACGACGCAATCATTCTACCGCAGTAAAGCGCTTCCTGCAAGTCCTTTTTCAGTTCAGGACATCCGGGCATGTCACGAAAACATCTTTCGCCATGCCTCCCTCTCTGACGGTCTCCGCCGCGCGTGCCGCCTGCGCTTCGTCAGAAAAAATCCCGAAAACCGTCGCCCCGCTGCCGCTCATCAGCGTACCTTCCGCCCCTGCGCGATCCAGCCCGCGCCTTATGGCGGTGATCACCGGTGCATCCGCCGCCGTGACCGGTTCCAGTACATTTCCCAGGGTTCGTACGACACCTGCCAGATCCCCTCTGCGGATGGCATCCGCCTGGGCGTCAACATCGGGATGCACAACAGAAGTACAGCTGTCCAGTTTCCGGTACACCACGCCCGTCGGGACATCCACGTCGGGTCTTGCCAGAACGATATGGCACGGCGGCATCGCCGGAAGTGCCGTCAGCTTCTCTCCGATGCCCTCCGCGAGCGCCGTACCGCCCATGACACAGTACGGCACATCCGCCCCGATCCGCACACCGCGCGCACACAGCTCATCATCAGAGAATCCCAGATGAAACAGCTCGTTTACCGCGTGAAGCGCCGCCGCGGCATCACTGCTCCCGCCGCCGAGACCGGCCGCATGAGGGATTCTCTTTTCCAGGACGATTCTCACACCCTGCTGCACTTTTTTCTCTTTCATCAGCATATCACAGGCCTGCCATACAAGGTTCCGGCTGTCGCAGGGCACCCCGGGTTCCCGGCAGATCAGCTCAATACCCGGAGTATCCGTCTCTGTCACGCGGAGCGTATCCCACAGACTTACCATCTGCATGATCATCCGGACCTCATGATATCCGTCACTTCTCTTCCCCGTCACATCAAGACTGAGGTTAATTTTAGCGTACGCTCTCTTCTCCATTTCACATCTCCTGTCTCCCGTTTTATATCGATCTGACCTGTATGTCGCTGCCGGCCGTCGGATGCCGTCACCCTCTGAGCAGCTTCACAGAGCCGGTGTACCTCCCGGTCAGTCAGGTGTTACTGTCCGCTCTTTGCCGGCCACTGTCCCACATGGAGACTTCCGGCCCCGACACGCTCCCGCCTGTCCCCGGCCCGGGCGTCTCCGTGTGTTCCGCGGCTCTTGCGGATGTCTGAACTGTGACAGTCAGGTACCATGTTTCTGTACCGTGCATTGCAAACCCGTTCCCGAATCAGTATAATGAAACAAAGCAGGCGCCGCCGGTTTTTTCCAGCGCGCGGCCGCAAATATATCATTCGGAGACTGTCATGTTTCGATCACTCATCGGTATTCTTTTTGCTGTTCTTTATCTGATTCTCACGCTTCCCGTCCTCGGCATCCTGGAACTCACAGGGCTGAAGAATCCCGAAGCCCGTGACCGGGCGGCGGAAGCGATGATCCGCTGGTCATTCGGTGTCCTGCTCGGCATTGCCGGCACCAGAATCACCGTCAGGGGACTGGACAACATCCCGGACGAGCCGGTTCTGTTCGTCGGAAATCACCGCAGCATCTGGGACATCATCATGACCTATTATTACATGAAACGTCCCTGTGGCTACATTGCAAAAATCTCCATGAAGAAAATCCCCGTTTTCAGCATCTGGATGAACCTGATCGGCTGCCTCTTCCTTGACCGCAGCGATCTGCGCTCCGGCATGCAGATGATGCTGGATGCCATAAACAAAATCAAAGGCGGCCACAGCATGTACATCTTCGCGGAGGGCACACGGAACAAAGCGAAAGAAGACCTGCCGCTCCTGGAGTTCCACGAAGGCAGTTTCAAAATCGCAGTCAAGAGCGGATGCAAAATCGTTCCCGTGGCCATCAATAATTCCCAGAATATCATGGAGGCCCACAATCCCTGGCTGAAGGCCGTTCCCGTTGTCGTTGAGTTTCTCCCTCCGATCGATCCCTCGACGTTCGACAGAGAAGGAAAGAAACATCTCGGCGCCTATACGAGAGACCGCATCACGGAGGCCATGGAAAGAAACGCGGCGCTGCTGCACTGAACCGCCGTTTCCATTTTCCGCCCTCCCGCTGATTTTTCAGCCGGGCAGAAACCGGATCAGAAACTGACAGCCCGTCATACACCCGATATATCAGAAAACCGGCAGACGTATCACCGCCTGCCGGTTATTTTTATGGTTCTGTATTATGGTTCAATATATTCGAACACCACGGAGGCTCCGCTGGTCTTTGCCGACTCGTAATCCTCAAGCGATCTGACGGTTCCTCTGACCACCGGCACCCTGTATACCGCTCTGCAGAGCCCGAGGCTCACGTTCGTCTGGCTGACAGGGGCTGCGATATAATCCGGTGCCGTCAGGAAATCCAGCAGCAGACTGCTCGTCAGAAAATCACACACACGGCTCATGAAAGAAGTGCCGCTGCGGTACGTGAAATCCGTCTGCTGTCCTCTCACGTATTCCGCTCTCTGCTTTCTGAACCAGCGGAGAACTCTCGCATCCATGGATTCAATGGCAAATACGCCCTCGTACTCATCAACGATCTCGCAGACTTCATCGCAGAGTCCGTCATAGTTCCCGTCTTCCACTTCCAGCTCCAGGATCACCGGCACCTGTCCGTCGACAATCTTCAGTGCCTCACTGAGTGTCAGGATCTCCTCGTCTGTCCCCGAAAGCTTCAGTGCCTTCAGTTCTTCCACCGTCGAATTCTCAACGGAGCCGCTCGCACCCGTCAGGCGCTCCAGACGCGTATCCGCAAAAATCACCGGCACGCCGTCACGGGTCATCCTGACATCCATTCTGATGCCATAGCCATGATCGATCGCGTTCCGGAAGGCTGTTCCGCTGTTCTCAGGAACCTTCGGGTCACTGCCCGTAAAACCTCTGTTCGCATAATCATAGCGGCGCAGGTCCGACAGATCCGGTTTGTTGAAAAGTCTCGGCATCACGGCTGCTGTCCATGCGGCTGCCGCTGTCACAATGGCACCGAGGATTTTTTTCGCTCCCTTATTGCCCATAAAACGACCTCCTGTATAAAAAAGAAATCAAGAAGTTTCCTTATCTGACGACATTTTATACATCTGATTATAACACGGCCGCATCGGCAAGGGAACCGCGGATTTTCAGACTTTCCGGGCGTATGGCAGTACCTGTACACAGGCAGTGCGGAAAACAGCTGTCTCAGAGTACGATCATATTTTTATCAGAATGATTCAGTACTTCGCACTCGCCTTTATCGTTGACCATGACGACATCTTCAATGCGGATGCCGAAATCACCCGTCATGTAAATACCCGGTTCAATGGAAAACGCCATGCCCGGCTCCAGCTTTCTGCGGTCAGACTGCTTGATCTCCGGCTGCTCGTGAATCGTATAGCCGACGCCGTGGCCTAGCCTGTTGATCAGCGTATGCGCATAACCCTTCTCGTCCAGCACCTCCCGTGCCTTCCTGTCGAGATCCGGTATCCATGCGCCCGGCTTCACCATAGCCTCAGCTGCCAGATTGGCGCGGAGCACAAGGTCATAGGCCTCCCGGATCCTTTCCTCCGGCTCTCCGATAAATACCGTCCTGGTCATATCGGAATACAGGCCGTTGTACGTGCATCCATAATCCATGAGAACGATATCTCTGTCGCCTGCCACGCCTTTATTGTCGATATAATGCGGGTAGCTGGCATTGGCACCGATGCCGACGATGCACTCCGGCGATCTGCCGCCGAGCTCCGCCATGCGCGTGAGCAGAAAATCCTGCAGCTCTGCCTCGGTCACGCCGGGATGAATCTTCGGAAGGATTTCCGTAAAAACTCTGTCCGTGATCGCAGCAGAGTCGCGGAGTGCCTGCATCTCTTCCGGCGTCTTGTGAATGCGGATCTCCTCGATCAGCGCCTTGGCACTCCGGAAACGGATGTTCATGGCATCCGCGAGATCCAGCACATTAAAGGCCTGCGCCGAGGCATTCACGCCCACCGTTGCGCCTTCCAGTCCCTGTTCCTTAAAAATCCTGCTGACGACATCCGTCATGTCATCGTTGTCAAACCAGGTGTAAATGGCGATGTCATCCGGCAGATACTCCCGCATCTGTCCCTCATAGAGCAGATTGCAGAAGTAGAACATTTTTCCGTCCGCTTTGATGACCATGCCCTGAAAGCGCTCACACATCATAGGACTCGCGCCGAACAGAAACTGCAGTTCCTCGCCGGGCTGGATCAGCACCGCATCAAACCCGGCCTCCGGCATCATCCGGATCAGACGGTCCACATATTCTTTTCTCATCAGACTGTACTCCTTTTACAATACAGTTCAGACGTACGCCAGAGCCACGGAACACATGGCTGGCAAAGAGTGAACAGTAACCCTTTTACAGCTCGATCAGTTCCTTCGTCGCGGAGATCAGGTTTTCAATGCCATCCTTCGTGATCAGCACCTGATCCTCGACACGCACGCCGCCCCAGCCCGGAATATAGAGGCCGGGCTCAATGGTGTGGACCATATTTTCCTTCATGATGTACTTGCTCTTCGGTCCAATAAACGGCTGCTCATGCACGAACATGCCGATGCTGTGACCGATGCCCGTATAGTGATATTTGAAATATTCCGTGCCCTCGATCGGTTTGATCGAAGCGGCATAGATATCCTTCGCTGCAACTTCGGGTCCGTCCACGGACTCCATGGCATCCACCATCTGCAGTTCAAGATCGTAAACCTTCCGCTGTTCCGGCGTTGCCTTGCCGACAACGAGCGTTCTCGTCATGTCCGACAGGTAGCCGTGATACTGGCAGCCGTAATCCATGAGGACAAAATCACCGTACTCCACAGCCTTGTTGGAAGGAATGCCGTGCAGCAGTGAAGTTCTCGCACCGGAAATCAGGATATTGCCGTAAGGCTTGGTATCTGATCCTTCCAGAACCATATATCTGGACAGGTTTGCCGCCAGCTCCTTCTCTGTGATGCCCGGGCGGATATCCTTCTGGATCCTCTCATAGGCACGGGAAGCGATCTCGCAGGAAGCGCGGAGATACCCGATCTCCTTCGGTGTCTTGATCATGCGGAACTCTTCCACGACGCCCTGCACGCCGACGAGCTCTGCCTTTGTTTTTTCCTGCATCTCCTTGTAAAAATTAACGACCAGATGATCCTCTTCATAGGCCAGCGTCTTCAGACCTTCCTGATCCGCGAGGCCTGCCGCTGTCGCCGGCACGGAGCCGTAAGTGTCGCGCCACTCGACGATCTGATATTCAGGGCATTCCATGGACGCCTGCTCTGTATAGCGGGGATCCGTGATAAAGAACTTCTTCTTTCTCGTGATCAGAAGAAATGCATCATCACTCGTATAACCGCTGACGTAATTGACATTGACCGGACGGCTGATGAAAAATCCGTCCAGATTATTTTCTTCCAGATACTTCAGTATTTTTTCTTCTGCAATTTTGCTCATTTCCTGCTTTCCTCCTTCTCAATTTCTTTACGTCAGCAGATGGCAGGCCGCGGAATGCTCCGGCGCCAGCTTTTTCAGTTTGGGCATCTCCTTAAAACATCTCTCCGTCGCATACGGGCACCGCTCTGCAAACTGACAGCAGTCTTTCGGATTGATCGGGCTGGGAATCTCACCTTTGATCGGGATACGCTTATTCGATTTGGCGAGTTCCGGATCAGCGACCGGGATCGACGAGAGAAGCGCCTGCGTGTACGGATGAAGCGGATGTGCATAAAGCTCTTCTGCCTCCGCCTCTTCGACGATCGTTCCGAGATACATGACGATCACGCGGTCCGAGATATACTTTACCACGCTCAGGTCATGAGCGATGAACAGATAGGTCAGATGCATCTCACTCTGCAGCTTTTTCAGCATGTTGATGACCTGTGCCTGAATGGACACGTCCAGCGCCGAGACAGGCTCGTCGCAGACGATGAACTCCGGATCTACAGAGAGCGCTCTCGCAATGCCGATTCTCTGCCGCTGCCCGCCGGAGAATTCGTGCGGATACCGCGACATATGCTCTTTGCCGAGGCCGACCCGGTTGAGCAGCGCCTCTGTCTTCTCGTCAAGTTCCGCCTCGGAGTAATTTCCGTGAAGCCGCATGCCCTCGCCGACGATCTCCTTGACCGTCATACGGGGATTCAGCGACGCGTACGGATTCTGGAAAATCATCTGCACATTGCTGCAGAATTCCTTGTGCTCGGCCTTTGTCTGACTGGTAATATCTTTTCCACGGTAAAATACCTTGCCGGACGTCGGCTCATACAGCTTTACGAGACAGCGGCCGGTGGTGGACTTGCCGCAGCCGGATTCTCCCACGAGTCCGACCGTCTCGCCGCGGCGCACCTCAAAGCTCACATGATTGACCGCCTTGAGCGTCTGCGTGCGGGAAATTTTAAAAAACTTGCACAGATCTTCTGCCCTTACAAGAGGCGTATTGTCTCCTTCTTTCTGATTATAATTAGTCATACGCCTCACTCCTTTGCCGCTGTATTTGTTTCAGACTGTCCGTCAGTCTTCCTGCCGCGTCTCTCCACATGGAGATCCACATCAGGTGCCATCTTGTTCTGCAGCCAGCACACCGTCTCATGGGATTCAGAGAGCTTTGCCTTCGGTGCCGGATAGTCCTGACATATCTTCATGGCGAACTCACATCTCGCCGCGAACGGACATCCCTTCGGCGGAGAGAACAGATCCGGCGGCGTGCCGTCGATCGGTTTCAGGACTGCATCCTTCGGCGTGGAGAGCCCTGCGATGGAATTCAGAAGTCCTCTCGTATACGGATGTGCGGTCTGATAGAAGATCTCATTGGCATTTCCGTGCTCCATCACCTCGCCGCCGTACATGACGACGACACGGTCACAGATTCTTGCGATCACGCCGAGGTCATGTGTGATCATGATAATGGAGGTTCCCGTCTTCTCCCGGAGCTCCAGCAGGAGATCCAGGATCTGCGCCTCGATCGTCACATCCAGTGAAGTCGTCGGCTCATCGCAGATGATCAGGCTCGGCTTGCTCACCAGTGCCATGGCGATCATGACACGCTGTTTCATGCCGCCCGACAGTTCGTGCGGGAACTGGCGGAATCGCTTCTCCGCATCCGAAATGCCGACCATCTTCATCATTTCCAGTGCGCGGTCATGCGCCTCCTTACGGGAGACATTATTCTGTCCCACGAAGACCTCTTCGATCTGCTTTCCGACTCTCATGGTCGGGTTCAGTGATGTCATGGGGTCCTGAAAAATAAAGCCGATCTTCTTTCCCCGGATATCCCGCATTTCCTTTTTACTGCATTTGAGAAGATCCTTTCCCTCGAAAAGAATCTCTCCTCCCTCGACAAATCCAGGAGGTTCCGGGTTCAGGCGCAGAATGCACTGCGCCGTTACGCTTTTTCCGCATCCGGATTCTCCGACAATGCCGAGGATCTCGCCTTTCCGCACATCATAGCTTACGCCGCGCACGGCCTTTACCGTGCCGCCGTAGGTGCGGAAGGAATATCTCAGATTTTTTATTTCCAGTAACTTTTCAGCCATAATCATCATATCCTTATTTTTTAAGGTTTTAAGCCAGTACGCGGCAAACAGCACTGCAAACCTGACAGGTACACCGCTGCGCACTTCGTGTTTCCGCGATATGACAGGTGATCTCACGTACTGTATAAGTCTGCGTACGCTTCTTGCTTTTTTCTCTCCCGTTTGCTGAAGTGTTTATTCAGTTCCACGGAGATTCGGATCGAACGCATCGCGGAGTCCATCGCCGAGCAGGTTCAGCGCCAGCATCGTGGTGCAGATAAAGAATGCCGGGATGAGGATCTCGTGCGGAGCCACGCGGAGCATCTTGATGCCGTCCTTTGCCAGAAGTCCCCAGCTGCAGTTCGGCGGTGTGATACCAAGGCCGATGTAGCTCAGGAATGCTTCCTGGAAGATAGCACCCGGAATAGCAAGGCACAGGTTGGTGACCAGAAGTCCCATGATATTCGGAATGATGTGTCTCGCGATGATCTGTCTGTCCGGCACGCCGAGGAGCTTTGCCGCCGAGACGAAATCACGTCCGCGGAGCCGGTATGTCTCGCCGCGCACCAGGCGGCAGGTTCCGATCCATCCGACGATGCACATGGCGGCGATCAGTGTCGTGATACCGGTACCCATGACGACCATCAGAAGGATGGTGACGATCATGCTCGGGATGCCGTAGAGGATATCGACGATACGCATCATGATCATATCGAACTTACCGCCGTAGTAGCCGCAGAGGCCGCCGAGGATGGCGCCGACGATCATATTGATCACAGCTGCGCTGATGCCGATCGTCAGGGATACGCGCGCGCCCATCCAGACACGCACCCACAGGTCACGGCCTGTCGAATCGCATCCGAGCCAGTGCGCTGCCGAGGGCCCCGCGTTGATCGCCGAAGCATCCATCGAGGTAAAGCTGTAATGACTCAGCATCGGTGCAAAAATAGCAAGGAGCGCATATACGATGATGATGATCAGTCCTGCGAAAGCCGCTTTATTTTTCTTCAGTCTGCGCCATGCGTCCTGCCAGAAGGACAGGTTCGGCCGGCTGATGCTCTCCATCTTCTCGGTATTTTCACCGACCACCTCGAACATATCCGGTGTCAGCTCAGGCATTGCCGCAGCAGAAGTTTCCTGTGCCGCTGTCTGACTGTTTTTATCCATATGTAATCACCTGCCCTTACTGTGAATTGTTATCCGCAATACGCACACGCGGATCGACGAGTCCGTAGAGGATATCGACGATGAGGTTGCATATAACGAGGAATATTCCATAGAATACGGTCATGCCGAGGATCATCGAGTAGTCATTGTTCGTAACACTCTCCACGTAGTAGCGGCCCATGCCGGGAATCGCGAAGATCGACTCGATGACGAAGGTACCGGTCAGCACGGAAGCGACGGTCGGACCGAGAATGGTAAGCACAGGCATGATCGCGTTTCTGATCTGATGCCTGAAGGTCACACGGAATTCCGAAATACCCTTCGCCCGTGCCGTCTTGATGTAATCCTGCTGAATCACATCCAGCATACTGGTGCGCATGATCTTCGTAACCTGCGCCAGTGTATAGAAGCCGAGGCCGATAGACGGCAGGATCGTGTAGGCAAAGCCCTTGTACTGCGCTACCGGGAGCAGGCCCCACTTGATACCGAATACATACTGAAGAAAAGCACCCATGATGAAATCCGGAATACTTGTGCCGAGGATGGCAACGATGACACAGAAGATGTCAATGCCCTTGCCACGGTGTCTTGCGGAAAGGATTCCGAGCACGATACCGATGGAAATGGACATCACCAGAGCACGGATACCCACGTCAGCTGAAAACGGGAAGGTCGATGCGATCATATCATTGACGGTCCGGTTGGTATAGAACATGGAATATCCGAAATTTCCCTGCAGAAGATTTCCGAGGTACTGGAAATACTGAACGATCAGCGGTTTGTCGAAGCCGTAATACGCTTCCAGATTGGCACGCACGGTCGGCGTGAGCTTCGGATTCGTGAAGGGCTCGCCCGGCATCAGACGCACCAGGAAAAATACGACCGTCGCGAGTACAAGGATCGTCACCGCTGCGGCGACCAGTCGTTTGATAATGTATTTAGCCATAGAAGAACTCCCTGATTGATATACTGTATGAGGACGCAGCCACTCGACCCGAATAACGGGATAAAACGCGCTTCGCGGGTTTTATCCCGTTATCGCGACGTTCGCCAAACCCGATCACTTCGTGATCAGATGTGGCTCTCTGTTCGCGTAAGCAAAGCTGGCGGATGGAGAACTGGAAGTCCTGCACCCGCCAGCTTATCAACTGCTGTACAGAGGGACATCTCTGTCCACCCCGCTGCCGGGCGAACCCGGCAGCCTCTGTGTCTGTAAATCCGGCGGACTGCTTATGCGCTGATGTCCGCGTATACCCAGTCGATGTTGACGCTGCAGAAGTAGAAAACGACACCGGTCACCTTGCTGTTCAGCAGATAATGCTGCTGTCTCAGCTGAAGCGGAACAAATGCACCGTCATCGAGGATCAGCTGCTCAGCCTGATTCAGTTCATCCATTCTTGTCTTGGCGTCAGTTTCTGTCTGAGAAGCCTTCAGAAGCTCGTCTACCTGATCATTCTGATATTTGCTGTAGTTGTAAGGGTTGTCGCCGCGGAAGAGGTCGAGGTAGGTGTAAGGATCCGAGTAGTCAGGGCCCCAGCCTGCATAGGCGATCTCATAATCTCCGTTCGGAAGAACCTCGCCGTAGATATTCGCATAGGTAACCTGCTGAACCTCTACATTGATGCCCAGCGTATCCTGCCACAGTTCCTGAACGACCTCTGCGATCTTCTTGCTGGACTCCTGATCGGTCGTCGTCAGCGTGATGGTAATGTCGGAAGCATTGGCAATGCCCTGATCATCCATAGCTTTCTGCAGATAATCAAGTGCCTTGTCCTTATCACCGTCAAGCGGATAGGAATCAAGCGTATACTCCTCGCCGTAGGTCTTCTCCACGCCGCTTACCAGAGGCATGACGAGCGTGTTGGCCGCTGTATAGACATTGTTGGTTGCGAGCTGGATGTAGGAATTTCTGTCGAGGCCATAGTTCAGAGCCAGACGGAAATTCTTATCCGAGAGCAGCGGATTGTCGCTCTGCTCATTGATGTACAGGTAATCCTCGTTGCCGTTCATGTAGGACTGATCCTGGCCCTCGTAATTGGTTACCTGATCTGTCGGGATCTTGACGTAATCCAGATCACCGGATTCATACAGGGCAAGTGCTGTGTTGTCATCCGTAACAACGCTGAGCTCGCAGCGGTCAAGCTTGATGCTGTCCGCATCCCAGTATGTCGGGTTCTTCTCGAATACATAGGTCATATTGTCCGTGCTGGAAAGGACGAACGGTCCGCAGTATACATTTTTATCTGCTGTCGCTGCGTAATCCGTGCCATACTCTTCAACGATATCCTGGCGAACAGGTACGAACTGTGCCGATGCACCGATCAGACTGAGGAAATAGCTGGTCGGATTCTCCAGCGTGATCACGACGGTCTTGTCGTCCGGTGCTTCCACGCCGAGTTCCTCAGGCTTCATGTCGCCGCTCTCAACAGCGGCACCGTTCTTGATCACCTCGCCGATGAATGCATATTCACTTGCGGTGTCAGGATCCATGAGACGCTGCAGGCCATAGACGAAATCCTGTGCCTTGACGGGCTGGCCGTCGCTCCACTGCGCATCTCTCAGATGGAATGTATAGGTGAGTCCGTCATCAGAAACGTCCCAGGATTCAGCGATACCGGGTGTGATCTCACCGCCGGTATTTCTCACAAGGCCTTCCTGAATCGCATGCTGGATCTCATTGTCGCCGATACTGTTGGCCTTATCCGGATCAAGCGTCGTAGGCTCTGTATTGACGGAGTAGCGGAACACCTTTTCGCCATCAGAGGTTGTCTCTCCTGAAGCGGAAGCAACCGTTCCGGTCGAAGAAGCTTTTACGCTCTCCTCCGTGCCGGCCGCTGCAGATGATGCTGCTGACGAAGCTGAACTGCTGTCCGAGCTCTCATACACGCCGCATCCCGTCATGCCGACGACCATGGCTGCACTGAGAACGATCCCGAGGATACCTTTTCTCTTCATATTCAATCCCTCCTTTTGCCTGCAATGATATGCTGATGCTTCTGTTATCTGCTTCTTTTCAATGACGACCTTACCTGTGCATACACAAAAAAAGGAAGACTTCCGCACAGATACCCCGTGCAAACGTCTTCCTTGTCGTTCATTGCTTATAAATGATTATTCAGTTAACACAATCATAATTATAATCGTTTTATCCCGAATGTAAACTGCTAAAATTGAACAATGGCATGACAGATTGAAATGACGGTCATGCTCAGCCCTTCCGCATCTCCGCGGATTTATCCGTCGCAGCCATCACGCCCTCAAATACCGTGGACCGCAGATTGCCCTTCTCCAGCGCCCGTACGCCGGCGATGGTCGTTCCGGCAGGGGAAGTGACCATATCCTTCAGTGCGCCCGGATGCTTACCGGTATCCAGCACCATTTTTGCCGAACCGAGTACTGTCTGTGCGGCAAAAATATATGCCTGGTCTCTCTTCATGCCGCCGTTGACAGCCGCATCCGCCATCGCCTCGATAAACATGAACACGTAGGCCGGGCCGCTGCCGCTGACACCGGTGACGATATCAAAGAGTGATTCCGGCATGATCTCCGCCTTGCCGAAGGCGCGGAGAATCTTCAGCCCGCGCTCTGTCTCTTCTTCTGTCACATATTCGTTCGGGCAGGCTGCCGACATGCCCTCGCCGACCTGTGCCGGCGTATTCGGCATCACGCGGATGATCTTCACGGGTTTTCCGAATTTTTCCGCGAGATAGTCAAGCGTTCTTCCCGCGCCGATGCTGATGAAGAGCTGATCGTCTCTCACCTGATCCCTGATACCGTCGATCATACCGTCATAATACTGCGGCTTCACAGCAAAAAATACAGTCCCGCAGTTCCGGATGACTTCGTTATTATCCGCCGTCACATGGATACCGTTGGCATCCGCCGTCTTTTTCCGGCTTCCCTCAGCGGGATCCGCACCCCAGATCTGATCCGGTGTGTACAGGCCGGCGCGGATCACGCCGCCCATGATCGCATTGGCCATTACGCCGCAGCCGATAAAACCAAGATTCATAACTGTCTCCTCTCTGCGGGACTGTCTGCGCCCGCGCTGTGTTTCTTTTTTCTATCTCATTACCGTCTTCCGCCGCCTGCAGAAATCCACACAGGCAGCTTCCCTCACATTCTGATCCGCCATACAGGGATCAGGCGAATGACTGCTCGGTCCGGTTGATGACCTCATCCTGCAGTTCCCTGTCCAGATTCCGGAAGTAATCCGAATACCCGGCCACGCGGACGATGAGATCCTTATACTCATCCGGATGCGCCTGCGCATCGAGCAGCGTCTGCCGGTCGATGACGTTGAACTGAATGTGATGCCCGTCCATCGCAAAATACGAGCGGATGAGTCCGGCCAGGTTGTCCAGTCCCTTTTCTCCGGCCAGGGCAGACGGTGTAAACTTCTGGTTCAGGAGCGTGCCGCCGGTCGAGATGTGGTCCATCTTCGCACAGGATCTGATGACAGCCGTCGGTCCGTGCGTATCCGCATGCTTTTCCGGAGAGATGCCCTCGGACACCGGCTTGTTCGCCAGACGTCCGTTCGGTGTAGCACCGATCACGCTGCCGAAATATACGTGGCAGGTCGTCGGCAGCATGTCGACGCGGTAGGTCCCGCCCTTCATGTTCGGCCGTCCCGTGATGGTGTCGCGGAACAGTGCGAAGGCATCCTTCATGATGTCATCGGCGTAATCATCATCGTTGCCGTACTTCGGTGTTTTTTCCGATACGAGATGGTAAATATCCTCATATCCCTCGAAGTTGTGATCCATGGCCTCCATCAGCTCATGCATCGTGAACTTCTTCTTATCGTACACATTGTATTTCACGGCGGCAAGCGAATCCGTCACCGTGCCGATGCCGACGCCCTGGATATAGTTTGTATTATACCGCGCACCGCCGGCATTGTAATCCCTGCCTTTCTTAATGCAGTCGTTTGTCACGATGGACAGGCAGGGTGCCGGCATGTATTCCGCATACAGACGCTCTATCACGTTGTTGCCGCGGATCTTGACCTCGACGATGTACTCCATCTGTCTGCGGAAAGCATCCCACAGCTCATCCCAGGTCCTGAAATCTTCCGCACTGCCGAGCTGCAGGCCGATCTGCTTTCCGGAGATTTCATCGTAGCCGTTGTGGAGTGTGAGCTGAAAAATCTTCGGGATATTCAGATATCCGGTGAGGATATATGCCTCATTGCCCCAGCTGCCGGTCTCCACGCATCCGGAGGAGCCGCCCTGACGCGCATCTTCCAGCGATTTCCCTGCGTTCAGAAGCTCCTGGATGATCTCATCGGTATTGTAAAATGCCGGCTGGCCCCAGCCCTTGCGCGCGATCTCGCAGGCGCGCTTCAGGAATTTCTGCGGCGTCTTCTTGCTGATCTGCACATTGGAGTTCGGCTGAACGAGTTTCATCTCGTCCATGCAGTCAAGAATCAGATAGCTCACGCGGTTGACGCCGTCCGAGCCGTCCTCCGCCACACCGCCGGTGTTGATATTCGCAAAATCCGTGTAGGTGCCGCTCTCCTTCAGCGTGACGCCGACCTTGACCGGTGCCGGCTGATTGTTGAACTTCACCCACAGGCACTCCAGCAGTTCCAGTGCCTGACTGTCATTCAGTCTTCCGGCTTCCACATCCGCCTCGTAGAACGGGTTCAGATGCTGATCCAGACGTCCCGGGCTGAAAGCGTCCCACGGATTCAGCTCCGTCGTCACGGCCAGATGCGTGAACCAGTAGTGCTGGATCGCCTGCCAGTAGGTCTGCGGCCTGTACGCGGGAACGACCTCGAGGTTCTTCACCATCTGAAGCAGCTCGGCTTTACGTTTCGGATCCGTACATTTTTCCGCCTCGGCGGCGATCAGATCGTGATAACGCTTTCCAAGGATGCAGACAGCGTCGCAGTCGATCTTCATGGCCTCGAGCTCTTCTCTCTTATCCAGTGCCTCCGGATCATTCATGAAATCCAGATGATCGATCGCATCCTGAATATCTGCCTTATGTTCCATGTATCCTTCGGCGAACACATTCCTGCCGCCGCAGGTGTGGCCCGGACCTCTCTGCTCCATAAATTCCGTGAACATGCCCGCGTCGTAGCAGTCTCTCCACGCAGGGGTCATGCGGGAAAGCAGACGGTCACGCATGGATTTGCCCTTCCAGTAGGGAATAATGATCTCCTCCTGGTCTCTGATATCCTGCTCCGTCACCTTAAAGGATACCAGCTTCCGGTCGTTCATGATGTGCATGTCTTCGACCGTATGACAGCAGAGCTCCGGAAATGTCGGCGATGCCTGCGGGTCTCTGCCCTTTTCTCCGACGATCAGCTCTCCCTCGCCGAGGTAAAGTGTCTTTCTGGAAAAATATTCCTTCAGCACCAGTGCTCTCAGCACCGGAAGGGATACTTTGTCTTCGTATTCTTTGTACACTTCGGTCTCAATCTTCGCCCGCTCCAGATCAATATGCGCCGGGGTTTCCATGCTCACTCTGCGCAGCTGACGGATTCTGTCATTCATACCGCGTTCTTCCATGTTCTCCTCTCTTTCCGCAGGCTTCCTGCCGGGATATCGGCCGTCATTTTCTGTGCCGCCTGTCCGTGCTGTCTGTCTGTACTGTCTGTCTGTGTTGTCTGTCCATGCTGTCTGTGCAGTCTGTATCATTGATCCGGGGAATCCCGTTTTTCTCTGTCAGTCATTCGACAGCCGGATCAGCCTCCGATCGACACCTGATGAAATCCCGCGTCGCGGAACTGCTGAGCAAACTTCTTCATTTCTTCATCGTCCGGTGCCGTGAAATTCTTTCCCGGATAATCGCGTCCGAGCTTTCCGTATTTATGGGAGCCTGTATTGTGATACGGCAGCAGATTCACCTGCGCCGCGCGGATATTTCTCCCGCGGAGAATGGCGATGATGGCATCGATGCTTTCGGGATCGCCGTTGACTTCCTTTACCACCGGAATCCGGATGTAAATCTTCGCTCCGGCATCCGATATTTTTTTCAGATTATCAAGAATCCTGCCGTTATCGCGTCCCGTGTACTTCCGGTGTTTTTCCGGATTCGGCACCTTGATGTCATACAGCCAGGTGTCGACGTACGGCAGAAGCTGTTCAAAAAATTCATACGGCGCTTCGCCGCAGGTGTCAATGTTCAGCGGAATCCCCTCATAGTCCAGTTCTTTCACGATTTTCAGGACGTAATCCTGATCCATCGTCATGACCTCGCCGCCGGAGAGGGTCACGCCGCCGCCCGAATTCTCGTAAAAAATCCTGTCCTGCATACAGATCTTCACGAGTTCCTTTACGCTGTAATCTCTGCCGGTCACCGTTCTGAGATCCAGGAGGCAGGCATCAGTACAGGTGCCGCAGACCGTGCACTTCGTCCGGTCCGTCTGTGCTTTTCCATCCACGATGGCGATCGCTCCGTTCGGACATCTGGCCGCACACCGCCCGCAGCCGGTGCATTTCTTCGTGTCCACGGAGAGCTCGGCCTCATAGCGCTGTGTCTCGGGATTGTGGCACCACTGACAGCGCAGAGGACATCCCTTGAAAAATACGGTCGTCCGTATACCGTCACCGTCGTGAATCGAATATTTCTGAATATTCGTAATCTCGTGCATGATTCCTCCCGTTGTTTCTCCGCGCCGGACCGGTGATTCGTGCATCGGTCTAGACCACGGTCTATAAAATTGATTATATGATTGTCCTCCCGAAATTCAATAACAGAATTTCAGTACGCTGGTATTATAATGGTGAAGGCAATGCTGATACGGAAGCCGGATTCTTGCCGGCAGCAGCTGATAAAAGCAGTTGAGGAAATCCAATGTCAGAAGAAGCAGAAAGGAAGCCCGCCGGCCGTGCCGTGGCACACTGTCACCTTCCGGGGCTGTTTGAATTTTATGATTTCTACCGCGTTTTCCTTCCGCTTTACCGGAAGCACCGCGAGTATTTCTATGACTTGCGATATCGGTTCGCTCTACGGAGCACCTGCCGGATGGCGCACAGGGCTACCGTTTTTCAGTCGCCATGGAAAAAGGCCCTGTATGCATCAGGCTCTGTACGCATCAGACCCTGAAGCTTCCGAAGAGAACAGGCATATACTCCCGGCTGAAATCACCGAGAGAATAGGAGCCGTTGTGCATACACCAGTCCGTGACCAGCGCCCGCTCACAGAGGCTGTAAATCCGGACGATCTCTGTCACCGGTTTGGTGCGGACCAGTTCATTTTTTCTCTGTCCTTCCTCGATGATTTTCGTGATCAGGCGGAAATAGTACCGGTTCTGATCGAGCAGATTCGCCTCATCCTCTTTGAGGAGCTGGGCGGAGTAAAGGCTCGCGATGAGCTGACAGTCGAAATTCCTGCCGATATAATCATGCACTTCGGCGTTCAGATACATCAGCTTATCAAAGGCATGCATATCCTCCGGCAGCGATTCCGCGAGGGCGCGGTATTTCTCATCCAGAAGAACAGGCAGTGTATCCAGCAGCCGGTCCTTGCTCCGGAAGTAGTAATAGAAGGTTCCCTTGGCGATCCCCGCCTCGCGCAGGATATCGTTCACGGTTGTCTTCTCAAAGCCCTTCTTATAGAACAGGTTCCAGGCGGTACGGATGATGCGGTCGCGCACGCTCTCCGGTTCCTGCTCCGCCTGTTTCCCGTCCGCCTCTGTCGAAGCTTCTCTTCCCCGTGTTTTCTTCTCTGTCATGATTTTTCCTCCGCCGAGGGCTACTGATCAAACAGGCTCATCTGCTCATACGGCCGGTAACTTTCCAGAGAAGGTTTCCACCCCTCCGCGAGCGTTTTCGGGATCTGTCTGCCGCACACCCATGTCCTTACATCTTCCTGCCGGAGCATCACCGGCATACGGTCGTGTACTTTTTTCACATCGTCATTCGGCGACGTCGTCAGGATAACGAAACGCCATTCCCCGGTCCACTTCGCACATCCTGCCAGATAGATCACCCGCTCCTCTTTCCGGAAAAAAGAAACCTTCACCTTATCCGGCGTATATTCATAAAACCCGCTGACCGGGATGACACAGCGGCCCGCCTGCATCGCATACCTGAAAGCCGCCTTCGTATCCGCTGTCTCCGTGCGGGCATTGATGAGAAGCTTTTTCCGGGAATCATAATTTTCCTGAAATCCCCAGTGTGCTTCCGTGAGCCATATACCTGTCTCTTTGCGGTTTCCGTCAGCCGCTTCTTCCTCTGCACGCGGGCATGAAGGATCAGCCCCGGTACGCGAAACGGAACGGTCCGTCCCGCTCATCATGACGGATCTCTCCGCCATGATCACCGGTGCAGCATCGGTCGGCCGCACATCACCGGAGGATATCCGCAGGGCTCCCGCCTGCTCCCTGAAGGAAGGAAAATCCGTCAGCAGTTCTTTCTGAAAGGTATCATCAATATAATATCTTCCGCACAACGCAATTACCTCCAAAGGTCCGGTACAGCTGATCAGGTCGCAATATGCAGGATACTGGTCGCCAGTGCGAAATAAATACTGAGCGAAACCGCATCGACGATGGTCGTGATCAGCGGGCTCGCCATGACCGCAGGGTCGAATCCGATCTTGTCCGTTACCATAGGAAGAATGGCACCGATAGTCTTGGAGAAGATCACGACGCACACCAGCGTGATACATACGATCAGTGCGATCTCCGGTGTGACGCGGTCCAGCAGAATCAGCTTGAAAAAGTTCACGAAAGCCAGGGTGAATCCGCAGAGAACAGCCACTCTGATCTCCTTCCAGATGACACGCACCAGATCACGGAACCTGATCTCCTGAAGCGACAGACCACGGATAACGGACACACTCGCCTGAGAACCCGCATTGCCGCCGGTATCCATCAGCATCGGGATATAAGCCGTCAGGACCACATACCTGGACAGCGCGTTCTCATAGCTTGTAATGATCGCACCCGTAAAGGTCGCCGAGATCATGAGAAGCAGCAGCCAGGGAATTCTCTTTCTGAAGGTTTCAAAAATCCCCGTCTTCAGGTATGGTTTCTCCGAAGGAATAATAGCGGCCATCTTCTCCATATCCTCCGTGGCCTCTTCCTCCATGATGTCGACAACATCATCGATGGTGATGATGCCGACCATCCGGTTTTCCTTGTCCACGACAGGCATGACGGTAAAGTCATACTTCTGCATCTCCTGTGCGGCTTCCTCCTGGTCGGTCATCGTCGTCACGCTGATGACGTTCTCGTTCATGATTTTTCCGATCAGTGCATCCTGCGGCATGATCAGCAGATAGCGCAGAGCAACCGTGCCCTTCAGCACACGCTTGTTGTCAAGCACATAACAGACGTTGACGGTCTCCGAATCAAGTCCGATCTTCCTGATTCTGTCAATGGCATCCTGAACCGTCATGTCCTCCTTCAGGTCGACAAACTCGACGGTCATCACAGAACCGGCCGAGTCATCAGGATACTGAAGAAGATGATTGATATCCTTCCGCGTCTCCGGTGAGGCGTTTGCGAGGATTTTTTTCACGACGTTGGCGGGCATTTCCTCCAGAAGGTCGGTTGCATCATCGGCCATCAGGTTGTCGATGATGTTCGACGCCTCCTTGTTGGACAGCTGCATGATGATGTATTTCTGATCATCGACCTCCAGCATGGGGAACACATCCGCGGCCAGATCCTTCGGAAGAATCCGGAACATCTTCAGGGAATCCTCGTCTTCCATGGAGTCCATGATTGCCGCGATATCCGCTTCATTCATGTCCGCCACTTCACGTCGGAGCCTGCTGTACTGCTTTGTTTTCAGTAATTCGATCAGTTCTTCCGCCTGCAGTTCTTCGTTTTCCTGCTCCGATGTCTCTTCAGCCATGGCGATGCCTCCCTTCTTTTCACTGCTGTTCCCGCCGGGCGTAAAATCCCGTCGTCATCTCTGATCATCCGTGTTGATTCGTGCAGAACACGGACATCTTATACTAGCAGAATCAGAAAGAAAAAACCATAAAACGGACATCAGAATTTTTCTGTCGTTTTTGTGAAAATGCATTTTATTTTTTCGAAAATTCTGTTAGAGTATAAAGGTTGCGTTGTGTATACAGAGGGTTAAAAAATGCAGGAAAATAAAATGGGTGTGATGCCCGTCAGGAAACTGATCATCAACATGTCTGTACCGATGATGATTTCGATGCTGGTGCAGGCACTTTACAATGTCGTTGACTCGATTTTTGTGGCCATGCTTTCCGAAAATGCTCTGACGGCGGTTACGATAGCGTTTCCGCTGCAGAACCTTATGATCTCGGTTGGCGCCGGTACCGGTGTGGGTATCAACGCCATGCTTTCCCGTGCCCTGGGGGAAAAGCGATATGACAGGTCAGACGCGGCTGCCAACACCGGTATACTGCTCGCTGTCTTCAGTGCGGCTGTTTTTCTTATCATCGGACTGACCTGTTCAGCACCGTTTATCAGTACACAGACGGCTGATCCCGAGATCCGGCAGCTCGGCAATACCTATCTCACCATCGTCACCACCATCGGCATCGGTCTGTTCCTGCAGGTCACTTTTGAGAGGCTGCTGCAGTCCACCGGCCGGACAATGCTTTCCATGGTCTCGCAGATCACAGGTGCTGTGATCAATATTATTTTTGATCCGGTATTCATCTTCGGTATCGGTCCTTTCCCGGAGATGGGCGTGGCCGGCGCTGCTTATGCCACCGTCATGGGCCAGTGTGCAGCGGCCTGCCTCGGACTTTTTCTGAATCTCCGTTACAACAAAGAGCTTCATTATTCACTGAAAAAAGTCTTCCGCCCTCAGGCATCCGTCATCGGACGCATCTATGCCGTCGGCGTTCCTTCCATACTGATGATGGCGATCGGGTCTGTCATGACATACTGCATGAACATGATCCTGAAGGCTTTTTCGTCTACAGCCATCGCCGTATTCGGCGTATATTTCAAGCTGCAGTCATTCTTCTTCATGCCCGTTTTCGGACTGAATAACGGCATGATCCCGGTTCTCGCTTACAATCTCGGCGCCAGGAAAAAAGAGAGGATCGATGAATCTCTGAAATTTGCGCTTAAGCTTGCCGTGCTGATCATGGTCTGCGGAACGCTGGTATTTGAGCTGTTTCCGAAACAGCTGCTTTCTCTTTTTTCACCGTCGGCCGATATGATCCGGATGGGTGTCCCGGCGCTCAGAACCATAGCCATACACTTCCCGATCGCCGCATGCGGTATCGTCATGGGTTCTATCTTTCAGGCGTTTTCGAGAAGCATCTACTCGCTTTTCGTATCGCTCGGCAGACAGCTCGTCATCCTCATACCTGCTGCGTGGCTTCTGGCTCAGACGGGAAATATAAACAATGTCTGGTGGTGCTTCCTCATCGCAGAGTGCGCGTCACTGACACTGTCACTGATTTTCTTTAAGAAAGTATACAGAGAAGAAATCACGGAGAAATTCTGATCCTGCCGTGTGGAAGTGACATGGAGATGCAGCCTGCCGGGGAGTCCCCGCGGGCTGCACTTTTTGAAAATCAGATTTTCTGAAAATGAAAGTAACAAAAGAGCAGCTGCCGTCGCAGCTGCTCTCTTATATTGAAGCGTGCGTTAGAGGATTCGAACCCCCGGCCTTTTGGTCCGTAGCCAAACGCTCTATCCAGCTGAGCTAAACGCACACACCTGACTGCTTCTGCAATCAGCAAATGTTATAATAGCGCAACACGTCTCCAATGTCAACAAAAAATTCAGATTATTTCCCGCAGATACATTGATCATCCTCCTCAGGATTAAACCGCAGGCCGCCGTTTTCCCGGCCGCAACGGTTTATAACTGTTCGTACAGCCTTCACTCATCCGTGCGTGAACGTACGATAATCAGTGAAAAATAGCCGGCCTTCTCCGGCAGATTTTCCGCTCCGGCATACTTTCTTTCGTCCGGCATGCCGCAGTTCTCCACCATGCGCACGTCCTGCCCGGACGTCTGCAGTTTTTCTCTTACTGCCGCGAAGCGTCTGCCTGATTTCATCAGAACCGTCGTCCCGCCTTCTCCGGGATCCCATGAGACTTCTGATGAGGCCGGGATCACCCTGATGGTGTCCTTCCCGTCCGCAAGGGAAATGCCGAGTGCTGCCGCTGCCGCGCAGAAAGAGGGAACGCCGCTGATCATTTCTGTCAGGTATCCGTCCGCTGCAGCGATCCGGTTCAGCCCGGAAAAAGTGGAATACACGGAAGGATCTCCCAGTGTCAGAAAAACCACATTCTTTCCCTCATCCATGATGGATTCGAGCACGGCCGCATTTTTCTTCCGTACCTTTTCGAGCTTTTCCTCATCCGTCACCATCGGAAAATCAAGCGGAACCAGTTCTTTTTCTGCCATTTCCGGCACGGCACGGACGGCAATGCCATATGCCGTGGATTCTCCGGCGGATTTCCCTGGAAAAGCAATCACCGGATTTTCGCGGATCACACGCACCGCTTTCAGCGTCATCATCTCAGGATCGCCGGGACCCACGCCGACGCCGATCAGTTTTCCCTTTGCCATACTGTTCACTCCTGCGGACCAGTTTTTCTGTCCGTCATTCTGTTTTCTTCACAGAAAAAGGGGCGGTGCGCCGCACTGCCCCCTTCTGTTTCACATCATGCATCTGTTCTCTGTCAGATATCGGCCTTCCAGAGTCCGTGCAGATTGCAGTAAGCATATGCCGCAACCGGCTTCTCACCTTCTGCCAGTGCGAACACCGCCTCAGGTGCGCCGCCGACAGTCAGATCCTTCTTCTGAAAACCATTTTCTGTCTCCAGAACGATGAACTCGATATGATGCTCAGCCAGCATCGGATGCGCAGCGGAACCGATCTTTACCGTTACCGTACTGCCGGACACCGTCACAACCGGTACATGCTTCTCTGCCGCAGCATCCGTCGTATTCGGCACCAGTTCCTTCATTTCCGTTCCGCAGCACTTCGGTGTGCAGGCCGTCTTCTCACCAAGAAAAGTCACAAAGTTGCCACATCCTTCACAGCGATAAAATAACATAAAAATCCCTCCTTTTGTTCCTCAGTTTCCGTATACATTCACGCGTCCTGCGTTCCGGCCTCCGCTGATCACGGGCATCGCGTTCATCGAAGCCGTAAACACAGTTCCAGTATATCACACAGATTCACAGCGTGGCGGACGAAGTCATAAAAATCCGCCATGTTCTTCACGCCCTGATCAGAGACTTCTGCCAGAGCGCCACGATCTCCGTCTGCAGCGCCGCCGGCAGGAGCGGCATAAAAATCCTGTACGCCACACAGTCTGCCGCAGGAATCACCACAAGTTTTCCCTCCTGCATGCCAGCGAAACCGGCCTTTGCCACCTTTTCGGCACTGACGGCATTGACCGAATCCTTCTTGCCCGCACTGGCGCACCAGTTCGTCTTCGTCGGTCCCGGGCAGAGTGCGGTCACCGTCACCCCGGTTCCCTTCAGTTCGCCTCTCATGGCCTCCGTCAGCGCCAGAACATAGGATTTGGAAGGTCCGTACACATTAAAATATGGATCCGGTGTAAAGGCGACGATGGAGGCGACATTCATGATTTTTCCGGAGCTGCGGCGCACCATATCCTGTCCGAAGAGCCGGCAGAGCACCGTAACAGCCGTCACATTCATCTGGATCAGATTTTCCATCACGGAAGCATCCGTATCCGTCACCGTGCCCACCCTGCCGGCACCTGCATTGTTCACGAGCTGATCAATCACCAGCCCCCGTGAACTGATTTCGTCATACAGCTCCAGGGGTGCCTTCTCGTCCGTGAGGTCCTTCGGGATCAGCGTCACGCTCACGCCGAAGCTGTTCTCCAGTTCGATCTGCACTTCCCGGAGCTTCTCTTCGTTTCTCGCCACCAGCACCAGATCAAAATGGTGCTCCGCAAAAATAAAGGCCAGTTCTCTTCCGATGCCGCCGGATGCGCCGGTGATCAGTACGGTCTTCCCCGTGCCGTCCGTATGCATCGCCTTTTTCCTTCCTGCCGCTCCGTAAACGGCTGCTCCTGCCGCAGCTCCCGCCGCGCACAGCAGAATGCCTTTTCCGCTCATATTCAGATGCCTCCGCCATGTAAGGTTCTTTTCAGGTATGTGTCCTGCAATATGACTGTCTTCAACAGTTCTATCTTACATCATGCGGACATGAAACAAAACAGACTTTGATGCTGTCATGAAAATCTGTTTGTCAGCCACTGTTACGCCTCCGGTACGGAAAGCGCCTTCATCTCTTTTACGATGACGACAAGTGAAATCACGAAAGTCAGAACATCCGAGACGGGCATGGAGTACAGCACACCGTTCAGTCCGAAAAACACCGGCAGCAGCAGGGCGAACCCGACGCCGAAGACCACTTC
Source organism: uncultured Eubacteriales bacterium (assembly GCA_900319355.1). Lineage (GTDB taxonomy): Bacteria > Bacillota > Clostridia > Lachnospirales > Lachnospiraceae > Bilifractor. The sequence continues at coordinate 46,365 of ONOC01000002.1, forward strand.
CCTGACAAAGGAGAGCATGGACGAGATGAACGCACGTCCCGCGCCCTGCAGATAAATGAAATTGCCCTTGTTCAGCGTGGCCAGCGGCATCATGCAGAGATAGATTCTGAAGCTCCTGACGGCAAAGTCAGTATAGTACCGGCTTTCATTGGCAGCACCGAAAATATCAGTCAGCTGCTTCGGGAAAAATTCAACCACGATCAGCGAGATAAGACCGAGGAGAAACTCGTGCAGAAGAACCATTCTGTAGAGCTGCTTTGCCCGGTCTTTTCGTCCTGCGCCGATATTGTATCCGACGATCGGGATGCAGCCTGCGCTCATGCCGACGGCAATGGAAATCACGATCTGGAACACCTTCATGACAATGCCGACGACAGCCATGGGGATCTGCGCATACTGCTGCTGACCGAAGACCGGATCCTGCGCGCCGTACACCTTCAGCATATTATTAATGGCTGCCATGGCTGCCACCAGCGAAATCTGGGAAAAGAAGGATGTCATGCCGAGAGACAGACATTTTCTGACGAGATCCGGTCTGAAGGCAAAGCTTGATTTTTCGAGTTTTACCGCCTTCATGTGACAGAGATACCAGATGGCCAGAACGGCTGTGATCAGCTGTCCCGCGACCGTGGCCACGGCCGCGCCCATCATGCCCCAGTGGGCGATAAAAATAAACACCGGATCAAGAATGATGTTGGCAACGGCGCCGAGAAGTGTGGATACCATGGCAAATTTCGGGCTGCCGTCCGAGCGGATGATGGGATTCATGGCCTGACCGAACATATAAGCCGGGATGCCCATGGTAATATAGGTGAAATATTCTCTGCTCCGCTCAAAGGTTTCTTCGTTGACTCTTCCTCCGAACACCGTCAGAATCGGGCCCTGCCAGATGGCATACACGGCCGTGAGCGCCACACTGATCAGAAGAACCACCACCACGGCATTGCCGATGGCTCTGTGGGAGTCCTCTTTTCTGCCCTGTCCCAGGCACAGACTGACGAAGGCACAGGTACCGTCTCCGACCATCACGGCAAGGGCGAGGGCGATGACCGTCATCGGGAAAACGACGGTGTTTGCCGCGTTGCCGTACGATCCGAGGTACGATGCGTTGGCGATGAAAATCTGATCGACGATGTTGTACAGCGCGGCAACCACCAGAGAGATCACGCAGGGAACTGCGTACTTTCTCATCAGCACGGAGAGTTTTTCCGTCTCCAGCCAGCTGTTTGCCTTTCTGTTTTCTGCTGCTTCCATTTCTGATTCCTCCTTTATGTCTCTTCAGATAAAACCTGAACCGTGCACCGGCACAGGTAAGAGATAAGACACGCTTCGCGGGGTAAAACCCGCCGCCGCGGCGCATGAATAAAAAAAAGCAGGAAATGCGTCAGTCTCTAACCCGGACTTACGCATTTCCTGCTGCTCAGTTATCTGTTATTTCTATTTTAGCCTCTTTTCCGCTGCTTCATAATATGTCAAAATCACAAAAATCGTCTTTTTTGCCGGCGGCTGCCCTGAAATTTTGCCAACGGATGCCTGTCTGTGATAAAATCCTGTATAAGTCCGTCGCATGCCAGAGGCGGTCTGCACACCCGAAGGGTGCGCAAGGCCGACTGTGGCTTTGCGACGATAACAGGTATGAACAGGAGGTATCAGTTATGAAAATTGCAGTGCCCAGTGAAAACGGAAAGGTTTTTCAGCATTTCGGACGCACCGGATTCTTCACATACTATGATGTGACCGACGGAAAGGTCTCGCCGGAGGGTACTTTTTCTACAGAGGGAACCAGTCATGAGGCGCTGGCGGATCTGCTCGCTTCAGCGCATGTGGATGTGGTCATCTGCGGCGGTCTGGGCGCGGGAATGATCCATGCGCTTCAGTCATACGGCATCCGCGTCGTTCCCGGTGCTGAAGGCAGCACGGATGACGCCGTTGCCGCCTTTCTCAGCGGTGCGCTGACAGCATCGGACGTACCGAACTGTGACCGTCACGGCAAAGCGCATGACGGCGGAGATGAAGAAGCCGCGGAAGGTGCACATGCCTGCGGCGGAGAAGAAGAGGCGGAAGGCGCGCATGCCTGTGGCGGATGCGGCGGCGGCTGCGGCGGATGCTGCGGTCATCACACCATGCCGGAAGTAACGGGAAAGAATGTCGGAAAAACCGTCCGCGTTCATTACGAAGGCACTTTTAACGACGGAACCGTATTTGATTCCTCATGGGAGCGCAACGCTCCGCTTGAGTTTATCTGCGGTGCCGGCCAGATGATTCACGGCTTCGACCAGGCTGTGGCAGATATGGAACAGGGACAGACCGTTCAGATTCATCTCATGCCGGAGGAAGCCTACGGCATGCCGGATCCCGGGGCCGTTCTTACGTTTGAGATCAGTGATCTGCCGGGATCCGAAAATCTGAAACCCGGACAGCGGGTGCACCTGGAGACCGACCAGGGACAGGTGGTTCCGGTTCGTGTCACGGCCGTCAGTGATCATGAGATCACGCTGGATGCCAACCATGAAATGGCCGGAAAAGAACTGAATTTCAGAATCGAACTGCTCGAGGTTGTCTGACCTTCAGAGACAGCTGCTGCCGGTTCTGCACACTATCCCGGTGTGCAGGGCCGGCTCTTTTTATAACAGATTCAGCACGATCATATAAGCCGCGGTACCGGCTGCCATGGAGAGAAACATCTGTCTCCGTGCGGCAAAAACCGCAACAGTTACGACAAGGCCGATGATCGCGGGGATCCCGTGATTTCCGCCCGCCGCAAAAGATGTGATAAAATCCGTGTTCCGGAAGCAGTAGACACAGAGGAGACCGAAGACGGCCGGCCCCAGCACTTTTCCGAGATAGGTGACATATTTCGGGATCTTTCTTCCCTCAGGGAAGGCGATATACGGAAGGAACCTGGTAAAAACCGTTCCCGCCGTCACAACCAGAATGGTAATGGCCATTTCTGCCGGTGTCATACTCATATCCGCTCCTCTTCTGCCGCCTCATGTACGGCTTCTGTCTGGTTCATTTCATCTGCCTCCTTCTGATGCTTCTCTTCTGCCGCCTCACCCACGGACGCTTCCTGATCCTTCTCTTCTGCCGCGTCATACACGGCCTCGACCGGCTTCCGTATCAGTGTCAGTATCGCAAGGATGACAATCATCGAAGGCACAATGAACCGGTCCGGCCCGAAAATCAGGAGGCAGAAGACCGACCCCGCGACGCCGGTGAGTTCCGGCGCGTGACGGAGAATCCAGTCCTGCAGGCTTATTTTCTTCCGGTCTTCCGCTGCTGATGCCTGCGCCGTTTTTTTCAGTTCGTCACGGTCCTTCATCCACTGGTTCATAAAAATCGACACAAACATGGCTGTCATGACGAAATCAAGGCCCTGCACAGGGATCGTGATCATCGATCCGAAGAAGGCGCCGAGCGCCGCACCGGAAACCCAGTACATCTGATCAAGAAAAGAAACCGCCAGATAATACTTCGTCCGGTCGCACCCGTGCGGAATCACCGCATCGTAATTCAGGGCGAAGGTTTCATCACTCGTCGTATAAATCAGGTAAAATTTTGCCTTTCCCGTTCCCCTGTATTTATTCAGCATGGAAATGCCGTAAAAAATATGACGCGCACCGATCATCAGCGCCGTGCCCAGCGCCGACACCGGGTTGAACGACGAAAGCAGAATATCCACCATCAGGAATTCCATGGATCCCGTGTAGATCACCAGTGCCGTCAGCACCGGCAGCCACGCCGGAAAGCCGTTCGTCGTCATCAGTATGCCGTAAATGATTCCAAGGAACACATATCCCGTCAGCACAGGGATGGTCTTCGGAAATGCACATTTCAGTTCTCTCATGCTGTCCTCTCTGCTCTGTCCTCAGGAACAGAAACCTCATTTTCCTCCCTGTCACCCGGTCAGTCCAGATGCACGGTCTTTGTCGCGATTTTTTCACGGAACGTCCGGTCATGTTCAACAAAAATCAGCGTCGGTGAGAACGCCGTGATCAGCTGCTCGATCTGCATTACGGACGGTACAGCGCCTCCGGTTCAATTTCCAGTCCTGAAGTCTCCTTCAGGAATTCCCAGTCCTCCGCCGAAGGGCAGATCTCCTCGAGGATCTCTATGGTCATGCGGCTCATGTCGCTTACCGGACAGGGGAAATAATCAAAGGTCACGGAGGAAATGATCCGCCCCGTATATGCCAGTTCTCCCTGAAGGAGCCTGAGGAAGGTTGTCTTTCCTCTGCCGTTCCGTCCGATCAGACCCAGTTTCCAGTCACTGTCAATCTGGAAACTGACGGAATCAAAAATATTTTCTCCGCTTTCAGGATAGGCAAAGGTCAGATTTTCTGCTTTGATCACTGACATCCGCTGCTGTTTCCTCCCTTGTCTTCTTTCTGTTCTCTCTTCTGACTTTCTCTTCCGGCTTTCTCCCCGGGTTTCCTCTCCGGGTTTCCTCTCCGGGTTTTCTGCCCGGGCTTCCCGCCCCGGACAGCTGCCGGTCATGATGACTGCAGACATTCTGAATGAGTATAACGCCGGAAACGTCTGTTTAAAAGGGTATCCTGCGCTTACGCCCGGCGGACGGCATAAAAAAAGGCGGCATCTGCCGCCTGTCACTGCCTGTCTGATTTATTATTTTTCGGCGAGCACCATGGCCGCCGCAACAACGACAATACCGATGATGCCGGTAACCGTCAGCTTCTCACCGTAGACAACAGCGCCGGCGATGGTCGCCGTCACCGGTTCCACTGAGGCAATCACCGATGCCACGGAATTTTCCACGTGAGTGAGACCGACAGTATACAGCACAAAGGGACATACGGTACAGATCACGCCGAGACCGATGCTGACGGCCGCAAGAGGCAGTGTGGAAAACGCGGTGGAAAACAGCCGCGCCGGTCTGACACAGATCAGGGAAAAGACGGCTGCCACGAGAAAGGTATAAAAGGTGATCGTCATGGAACTGTATGCGCGTTCGATGGCGAACCGCCCGAAAATCGAATAGAGCGCATACCCGAGACCGGCACCGAGGCCGGTCAGAAGTGTCATGAAGGATATCCCGCCGGATCCGGTCACGCCTGTCACGAGCGCACAGCCGGCCACGGTAAGAAGCGCTGCGGCGATTTTTCTCACCGTCAGCTTCTCCCTGAAAACAGCTGCCGATATCAGCATAACAAAGACCGGCGCCGTATAGAGGAGGACGGCCGCAACGGAAAGCGACGCCTCCTCGACCGTTTTAAAGTAGCACGCATTAAAGAAAACAATGCTCCCGATGCCCGTGCCGGCAAAAATCCACAGGTCCTTCAGTCTGATCCTGAAAGCCCGGCGGTTTCTGAAAAGAAGAATGAGGCCGGTCACCGAAGCCGTCACAGAGGCCCGCAGCGCCACGATATCCATGGACGCAAGGCCTGCGCCGTTCAGCTGCCTCGTAAACAGACCGATGACGCCCCACAGGATGCCAGCCAGAAGAATCATGAACAGATACAAGCTCTCACCCCGCTTTTTTGTGAAAATGCCGCATTTCTGCAGACAGCCGCCTGACATTCGTCCTGTCGACCGCCGGACACTCAGTTCACATGACCGCCGGATACCCAGTTCACACAGCCGCCCGATACCGGCGGATCACATGGCCGCCTTATGCTCAGTTTCCGGCGATACGGTTCCGCTGTCAAGCAGGAACCCGTAGCGGAGCGGATCGTCAGGATCGATGATCCAGGAATTCATCCCGGTGATGTAGGCGCTTCCGGTGATCTTCGGAATGATGGCTCTGTAACCTCCGACCTCGGTCTCCTCCACAGCCTCTCCGCGGAATTTCGATCCTGTGATGCTTTCATAGATAAATTCCTCATGCAGCCCGAGCTCACCTCTGGCATAGAGTGTGGCAAGCTTGGCGCTCGTTCCGGTGCCGCAGGGCGACCGGTCGGCCTGGGCATCTCCGAAGATCACGCAGTTCTTCATGGAAGCACCGCTGTCTGCCTTCCGTGTGTAGAATTCCACCAGATCAACGGTCGTGATATCCAGCGTCGGATGCCGGATTTCCACAGAAGCGTTGATTTTTTCAAGCAGCTCCATGCCGAGACGGGTGATTTCTTCCATATGAGACGGATCCAGAACAAGACCGATCCTGTCCGCGTCTACCAGTGCGAAAAACGAACCGCCGAAGGAGATATCGTACGTCACCGTGCCCCATTCTGTCTCTGTCTTCAGATTCTTTCTGTAAAGAAAAGAAGGCACATTGTAGATGCTGACATCCGCTGCCTTTCCATTCACGACATGCACCTTCGTCCGGATGAGACCGCTCGGGGAATCGAGCACCACCTCTGTATAAGGCTCGTGCACATCCACCATTTTCGTGTCCACCAGCATGGATGCGACGCCGATGCTTCCGTGACCGCACATATTCAGATACCCGCCGCTGTTCAGGTAAATCACACCCACATCGGCTTCTTCATTCACCGGCTCGGTGAGCATCGCTCCGAACATATCGCGATGGCCCCTCGGTTCGAGCATCAGAGCAGCCCGGAGGAAGTCATAATGCTCCTGCATATACTGCTTTTTCTCCATCATGGTTCTGCCGGAAGGCTCCGGAATGCCGTCATAAATAATCCTGGTCGGCTCCCCCATCGTATGTGAGTCAATAACCTTGATGATAAAATTGTAGGAACTGATTTCCGGTGTGCGTCTCATGGTGCATCCCCCGCTCTCATTCGTCGTCTGCTTCTCCGAACTTGGCCTTCGTGATCGCAGCCAGTGCTCTTGCCGTGCCCTCGACACCCAGCAGTGAACTGTTGATGATGATGTGCTTGTATTTCGGATCTCCCGGCGCATAGCCGGCGTAATGTCTGTGATAATTGAGCCTTGCCTTATCGACCTCACGGATCATTTTTCTGGCCTCTGCCCTGTCCATGCCAAGGGAATTGATGCAGTTCTCAAGCCGCGCTTCTTTGGGTGCGTAGATATAGACGTGGATGGCATTCGGATCATCCCGCAGGACATAGTCCGCGCATCGTCCGACAATGACACAGGATTCTGTAGCCGCAAGCTTCGCGATGATTTTGCACTGAACCTCAAAAACCCTGTTCTGCTGATCTGACGACTCCGTGCCCAGGGGAACCACCATGCGCCAGAAGCTGTTCTTCCTGTATTCCTCCTGATCCCCCAGAACGGACACCGGAAGATTCATCATTCTGGAGGTTGCCTCCAGGATATCCCTGTCGTAATAGGAAACGCCGAGAAGCTCTGCCAGCCTTCTTGCTACCGGCCGGCCGAGACTTCCGAATTCCCTTCCGATCGTAATGACAAATTTTTTCATCTGCTTTTCCTCCGTTACCTGTTCCGGCGTTTTTCAGGCCTGTGCGGCGTCCGTTCCGAGGAAACGGGACAGGAATGCCCTCGTCCGTGCTTCCTTCGGACTGCCGAAGATTTCCGCCGGCGCACCTTCTTCGACAATGTAGCCGTCCGCCATAAAAATCACCCTGTCTGCCACATCACGCGCGAAAGCCATCTCATGCGTGACCACCACCATGGTCATGCCTTCCTGCGCGAGATCTTTCATGACATTCAGCACCTCGCCGACGAGCTCGGGATCCAGTGCCGAAGTCGGTTCATCAAACAGCAGCACCTCCGGTTCCATCGCCAGCGCTCTGGCGATGGCCACACGCTGCTGCTGTCCTCCGGAAAGCATCATCGGCTTCGCCTTCGCCTTGCTCTCAAGTCCTACCTTCTTCAGAAGGTCCATCGCCAGTCCGGTTGCCTCGGCCTTTGATTTATGCTTTGTCAGGACCGGCGCCATCGTCACGTTGTCGATAACATTCTTCATCGGGAAAAGGTTGAACCTCTGGAACACCATGCCCACTTCTTCACGGAACTTCCTGATGTCGGCGCCCTTCTCCAGCATGTTCTGGCCCTTGTAGATCACCTGTCCGGCTGAAGGAATTTCCAGCTGATTGATGCATCGGAGAAGCGTGCTTTTTCCTGAACCGGAGGGGCCGATAATGACGATCACCTCGCCCTTTTCCACCTGCATATTGATATCCTTCAGCACCTGCAGATCATTAAATGATTTGGCGAGATGCCGGACTTCAAGTAATGCCATACCGATCCCTCCTTACTTTTTCAGATGACTTTCCACGGTCTTCTGGATCACGATCAGCACCGAAATGATCACAAGATAAAATGCCGCGCCGATGGTATAGGCCTCGATGGTCTTGTATGTGATAGAAGCATAGTTCTGAATCTCATGTGTGATCTCATCCACGACGATAACGGAAAGCAGTGCCGTATCCTTCACGGAAATAATAAACTGGTTGAACAGCGACGGAAGCATCGAGCGGAAGGCCTGCGGAATAATGACATGCCACATGGTCTGCGCCGGCGAAAGGCCAAGGCTCAGGCCCGCCTCCCGCTGCCCCGGATCGATGGAATCCAGGGCGCCGCGGACAATCTCGGCGATGAAGGCGCCGGAGTTAAAAGTAATGACAATGATGCCGGCTGCATTGCTTGAAAGATCAATGCCGATCAGCTTCGGTGTCACATAGTAGATGTACAGCGCCTGTACGATCAGCGGTGTTGCACGGATGATCCAGATATAGATTTCCGCAATGGTTCTTGCGATTTTATTTTTTGCCCTCAGCCCGAATCCGGCCAGAGCCCCGATGGCAAATCCAAGCAGGATACCGATAACGGCGATGTAGATTGTCGTTTTCAGGCCCCGGAACAGCATCGGGAGCAATACTTTCAAAACCTCTGCCATGAAAAATACCTCCCTCCGTATTTTGCTGGAAACTGCCCCAGGATCCGCGCTGAGGCGGTGTACATCAGTGTATCAGTGAAAGATTTTCATCAGTCGAGCCATTTCGCCTTCAGTTCGTCGAAGGTTCCGTCATCAATGAGTGCCTGAATCGCCTTGTTGAAATCTTCCTGAAGTCCCGGAACCCGCTCGCAGGCCTCTTTGGAGATGGCAATGGCGTACGGCGCCTGGCCCTGGTTAAACTCGTCGCCGACAACCTCAAGCTTTGTGTCCGGCGTATTCTCTACGTAATAGTTGGCATTCGGGCCATCCTGAATCACCGCATCCACCTTGCCCTGTTCAAGGGATTCATAGGCGGTCGTGATCGTATCATGCACCTGAAGTCTGTCCGCCGGCACGCCGTTGTTGGTGCAGTACATGTGTGAGCAGGTGCCCTTCTCAACGGCGATGGTGTAATCGCCGGAAACCAGGGTATCGATGTCGGTGATTTCCGACGGTGAGGTTTCCTTATTGATCATGACAACCTGACCGGAATCGCAGTAGGTATTCGAGAAGTTCATAACTTCCTTCCTCTCATCGGTTGCACACAGGGCAGCCATGCCGAAGTCGACCTGACCCTGCGCCAGCGATGTCGCGATTGCGGAATAATCCATAACCTGCGTATCACCGTCGATTTCAAATCCCAGGTAATCCTGCAGTGCCTTCTCAAAATCAATATCGAAACCGATAACCGTCGTACCGTCGGTATCATAGTAGGTGAACGGAGCAAAGAGTGCCGTCGTGGCAAAGGAGAGCTTTACACCTTTCAGCGCTCCCTTCGCTGAACCCGACGATGTGGAGGAAACTGCTGCCACTGTCTCTGTATCCGATGATGCCGAAGAGGATGCCGCCTCTGAAGAAGCCTCAGCTGATGCGGATTCCGTCGCGGAAGCGGAAGACGATGCCGTTCCGGAAGTCGAAGACGATGCTGCGGATGAACCTGCGGACGATGTCGAAGCTGAGCTGCTTCCGCATCCTGTCATCAGTGCGCCGGCCATAGCTGCCGATAAAAGAACCGATAACCATTTTCGAGATTTCATCATAATTATTTCTCCTCTCTTTACTTGTCCCTGTCTTCGGGTTGCAGTATAGAAAAAGACAGGCCCCGGTGCTTCCGATTAAGCACCGTTGCCTGTCCTGATCTATCAGTCATATAAGTTTAACAGCCGTCTTCTTCTGCCTTCTGTTAATGTCTGAGATTATATCTGCATTTATCTGAAAAGTAAAACATCATTTCGTGATAACCGGTATGCAAAATTGTAATGTCAGTAAAAATTACTGTAAATACGTTTGATTCTGAATTTTTTACATGAATCCTGACGAATCCGGTAGATTTTTGCATGATTTCTGTTATCATAAAGTCTGTAAAAATCCATCCGGAAAGCAGGCTGTCACATGGATATTAACAAATTCATTGTATTCGAGAGCGTAGCTGATACGCTGAACTTCACCAAAAGCGGCGAGATGCTGGGATATACCCAGTCCGGCATCAGCCATATCCTGAAAACCCTGGAAACAGAACTTGGATTTCCTCTTTTTGTGCGTTCCCGCCAGGGGGTCACTCTGACTTCAAACGCACGTGCCCTTCTTCCGAAGGTCCGGGCACTGATCCGCATGAATGAGGAGATCGAACAGACCGTCAACGCCATCAACGGCATAGAAAGCGGCCATATCACGATTGCTTCCTTTGCCAGCATCTCACGCCGCTGGCTTCCGAAAATCATTTACAGCTTCCGGGAAAAATACCCGAAAATTGAAATTGAACTCCGTGAGGGCGGAACGGATGATATTACAGAATGGATTCTGAACACGGAAGCGGATTTCGGTCTGCTCAGCCACCGGCATATCGGCAGCAGCCTGACCTGGATTCCTCTCTATGAGGACCCGCTCGTCGCTGTCCTGCCTGCGGACTACCCTGTCGGAAACCGGAAATCGTTCCCGATCAAAGCCTTTGACGGACAGCCTTTCATCATCTCCGCCGAGGGCGTGGATTATGATATTCACGCGGTTCTCGCGGACGGGCACGTCAATCCGGCTATCCGTTTCTCCTCGAAAGATGATCATGCCATTCAGTCCATGGTGGAAAATCATCTCGGCATCAGCATTCTTCCGAAGCTGGTTCTGGACCCGGAAATTCATGCCATACAGACGCTTCCGCTCTCTCCGGCCCGCAGCCGTGAACTCGGCATTGCAGCGCCGCCGGAAGAAGCCATTTCACCGGCAGCCGGAAAATTCATAGCGGCAGTGAGGGATTTCATTTCACCCCTTCCGGCAGACGGCAGCAATACCGCTGCCACAGAAGCTGCTCTGCACGCATGAACTTTCCGCTGCTCTCATGGGAAAGGTGAGTAAGAACGGATCAGACATTATGACGGTATTCGTATGGAAGAACCTTCAGCTGGTTGTAGCTCGGACAGTCGCGCACCCACTCCAGTGATTCCTTTACGATGGCCGTCTGCATCGGAATATTGTTCGGCTCACCGGCATTGGAACCGATCGGCACATGCGGCGCCGTAATTCTGGGCGCTCCCTGCTGACGTGCGATCGGCGGAAGCGCTGCGATAACGCAGCAGCTCATGCCCGCGGCCTCACAGCATCTGGTCACGATGGTCGCAGAGCGGTGGCATGTGCCGCAGCCGCCGGTGCAGAGAACGACATCAACGCCCTGCGCCTTCAGCTTTCTCGCAATCTCCGGTCCCGTCTCATTGCGGAACTTCTCGACATTTCCGCCGCCGCCCATAAAGGTATAGGTTTCCTTCGGCAGCGATCCGATAAATCCTGATGCAACCAGCTCGTGCAGCCGGTCGATCGGGAACATGGCATTCACGTCCTTATTGATATCCGAGTTATCAAAACCTCCGTGCGTTACCATAAGTTCACTTGACGGCGTATCGAATTCAATGGTCCGGTAGGAATAGTCACCGGAGGTATTGAACGGCACCTGGCTCTTCTTATGGATGCCGCCTGCCGTGATAAAAGCAACACAGCACTCACTCAGCGGCTTCTTCAGTTCCGTAAAAACAGGTGGCGGTGTTACGGGAACAAAAATTTCAGACTGCATGCCTTCTACCGTAGTCAACATAGTCATATCCTCCTTCTGTCAGATCAGATGCTCTCCACGGGAATACTGCTCATTCCGGTCACATCCATGCTGCTGTAATAAAATTCAACCTTCAGACCGGTCTTCAGCGGAACCGGCGTAAACAGCCACCGGCGGGGAACGGCGACGGTACCGAGGCCGTCCTGCACCGTGATTCTTGCCGCGGTGTCATTGACCTCTGTGATGGTTCCGCTGACGAGCACCGGAAACGGATCCATCCCCTGTCTCAGTTCGGATGCATCGCATTCGACGGGATCCGTCACAACCCACACATAGCTGAAATAAAAGGACAGCTCATGACCCGGGACAATCTCTTCATCGCCGCGGATCAGCCAGCGGGGCACCACGAGTACGCCGAGCCTTCCTCGGAGATGTATGCGGACAAGATCCTTCTCTGTTTCCTTCACAAGCCCGCCCATCCAGACGGGACTGATCGTATATTCAGGCATCTCCATCTGCACTCCTCCTTCCGCACGGACGTCTGCCTCGCGGCTCTTTCGCTGTTCTGGCTGCCCTTTCGCTTTCCTGAAAACGTTTTTCTGTTCCGGCTGTATCGTACCCGGATACCTCAGTGCATGGTTCCGTTATCGACCAGCTTCGTCTCCGGAAGACCGAGAAGACGGTTGTTCGCGTTGATGACATCATTGCTCCACTTCTTCGGTGCCGCCTTGATCTCCACGCCGGCCATGCGGTTTTTGAGCATCTGGATGGCACGTGCTGCAACTTCTTTTGTGATGCAGGAGCATCCTGCCACGTTGTTTTCGAATCCGCCGGCATCCATGTTCTCCTCGACCATGGCCGTCGCATATTTGTTGCCGACCACGAGCTGGCCCTGATAAGCGCAGAACGATACGCCGACCACCGGGATGCCTCTCTTGCCGGCCTGCCCGATATGCTGGATAAAATCAATGTGGTT
>ONOC01000108.1 GCA_900319355.1 uncultured Eubacteriales bacterium
ATCCGCCGGATCTCGGCGGTTGTTCTGGTCGGCGGATCGGCGGAGGATTTTGAAATCCCCGAGATGCTGACGGAAGCGTTTGCCGACTACAGGATTGTCTGCGGCCGCGGCAATGTCCGGGGCACGGAAGGACCGAGGAACGCGGTTGCCACAGGTCTGGTACTTTCGGCCTGCGCAGGTCAGAACGGAAATAAACCGGATGCCGCCGGGAATGCGTGGCGTCCGTGATCGCGAGAAAGCCTTCAATTCTGATTTATACGCACGCGGCAGATGATAAAATTTTAAAAGAAATCTGCGCCGGCATCGAAGAAGAGGGCGTCTTTTATGATATTTCAGAAAAAGAACAGACGGATGTCGACAGGCTTGCCTTTGAGGCGGCAGGTGAGTCGGTTCTGGGTTCGGGCATAGGCATATCCGGCACCGAAGCAGCGTTTCAGATGAGCCGGCTGCCGGTCGGAAGGAATATCATGAAATACCGCCTGCCCGACACGGAGCAATGCCGTCTTCTGGGCACCAACAGCGCCAGAGCCGTCAAACGCGAGCCGCTGAAGGAAATCGATGACCGTGACAGAGCATAGCGCCGGAAAAATCCGTGAGTGCTGAAAACAGGTATTTACAATATCCTGCCTGATGCGATATCATACGGACAGGAAAGGATGTGATTGGTTTGAGTAAGTTCGGTACGAAGAATAAGGACAGCAAGAAAGCTGCCGACAAGAAGATGCAGCAGCAGCTTGCCGCTCTCCAGAGAAAGCAGGCAAAAAAGAAAAATAAATAACGGAGCCGGGAAAGAAACCGGATCCGTTTTGAGGTGACAAAGAGGTCCCGGGCAGACAGCCCCGGGACTTTTTTCAATTTTAATGTTAAAAAAAGTTGCATTTTAAGATGAACGTATTATAATACTCTCATGTCTGCGGAAACCTTTTCATCATGAGAACCCGATGTTGATGATTTTCGCATACATTGGATCCGACGGACGTTTTTTCGGGACATGACGGCACTGCCGTTTACGGTTTCCCGTGAGAACGAATAGAGGAACAGGGAAAGAAGGGAGAGAAATATGAAGAACAGATTTGTCAGAACAGGAGTTGCAGCAGCGCTCTGCTGCGCGATGATGATGACCGCGTGCGGTTCATCTGCTTCATCAGGTTCAGATACAGCGTCTGAATCCGCACAGGCTTCCAGCGGAACAACAACAACCGTTTCAGGAGAGGCTTACAAACTCGGAGGTTCCGGCCCGCTTTCCGGCGATGCATCTGTATACGGACTCGCCGTAAAGAACGCTGCCGAGATCGCCATTGACGAGATCAATAAGGAAGGCAAGGTTCAGTTCGAGTTTAACTTCCAGGATGACCAGGCCGATACCGAGGCTGCTGTCAATGCATACAATCAGCTTGCCGACTGGGGCATGCAGATTTCGCTCGGAACCGTTACCTCGGGTTCCGGACAGTCCGTTTCCCCGAACTATAAGCAGGACAATATTTTTGCCCTGACACCGTCAGCGTCTTCACCGGCAGTCATCTATCAGGATACGGAGAATGAGACCAATCCTTACGGTAACATTTTCCAGATGTGCTTCACCGACCCGAACCAGGGTGTTGCTTCAGCTGATTATCTGGCTGAGCACACAGATCTGGGCTCCAAAATCGGCATCATCTACAGAAACGATGATAACTATTCTACCGGCATTTACAATAACTTTACAGAAGAGGCAAAGGCGAAGGGACTTGATATCGTAAGCACCGGTACCTTTACCAAGGGCGCGACGGACTTCTCCGTGCAGATCAAGCAGGCAAAGGATGCCGGCGCAGACATTATCTTCCTGCCGATCTACTATCAGCCGGCTTCCCTGATTCTTCAGGCTGCCAAGACAGCAGGCTATGATCCTACTTTCTTCGGCTGCGACGGTATGGACGGTATTCTGACACAGGATAATTTTGATACGTCTCTTGCTGAGGGACTCTATATGCTGACACCGTTCTCAGCGGATGCGGACGATCAGAAGACGCAGGATTTCGTAAAGAAATACGAAGATAAGTACGGCAGTGTGCCGAACCAGTTCGCAGCAGACGCCTACGATGCGGTTTATGCCATTGCGCAGGCACTGGAGAATTCCGATGTGACACCGGAAAGCTCAACTGATGATATCACGGCGGCACTGGTCAAGCAGTTTACTTCGATGACTTTCCAGGGCATCACCGCTCCCGGAGATATCACCTGGAATGAAAAAGGCGAGGTTTCCAAGGAGCCGAGAGCTATTGTCATCAAAGACGGTGCGTATGTATCCGCAGACTGAGAGACAGTAAACGAAACAGGCAACAGCAGGGCGCTGCCGCATGATGCGGCAGCTCCTTTTGTATCAATAGCGTTTGCCAGCACAGACAGTTGAGGCTATACTGTAGTCATATCTGCAAAAAATGAGGAGGTAGTTCCATGCAATTCCTGTCTTACCTGATCAGCGGGCTCGGACTTGGAAGCGTATATGCCATCATGGCACTCGGATATTCCATGGTTTACGGTATCGCAAAGATGCTGAACTTTGCTCATGGCGATATCATCATGGTCGGTGCCTATGTTGCCTTTTACGCCATATCCGGTGCCGGCATGCCGGCATGGCTGGCCATTATCATTTCCATCGTGGTCTGCACGGCCCTCGGCGTCGTGATTGAACGCCTGGCCTACAAGCCCCTTCGCGAGGCTTCCTCGCTGGCGGTTCTCATCACAGCCATCGGTGTCTCGTATTTCCTTGAAAACGGTGCGCTGATTCTCTGGGGCGCTGATTCCAAGTTTTTCCCGTCCGATATCTTCCCCGAAGGCGGACTTACGATCGGTGGTCTGACCATTTCCTGGCTGACCATTATCACGATTGCAGCCTGCATTGTCATCATGATTCTTCTGATGCTCTTCGTTGACAGGACCAGTACCGGACGTGCCATGCGCGCGTGCTCAGAGGACAAAGGTGCGGCAACGCTGATGGGAATCAATGTGAACTTCATCATCTCTCTGACCTTTGCCATCGGTTCGGGACTTGCGGCTGTCGCGGCGGTACTTCTGGCATCGACGTATCCGTCCATCTCGCCGACGCTCGGCGCCATGCCTGGCATCAAGGCATTCACGGCTGCCGTACTCGGAGGTATCGGCTCCATTCCGGGCGCGTTTCTCGGAGGACTGCTTCTCGGTGTGATCGAGAACCTTTCCAAAGCCTATATCTCACAGCAGCTTTCTGACGCGATTGTGTTCGGCGTTCTGATTGTCATTCTGCTGATCAAACCTGCCGGTCTGCTTGGCAGAAAAATCAGCGAGAAAGTCTGAAAGGGGGCGGTTTTATGACGGACAAAAAGAAAATGAGGACCGTTTCCTTCGCACTGGTCATTATTCTGTTTATTCTTCTTACCGCAGCTTCCGCCGCGG
>ONOC01000050.1 GCA_900319355.1 uncultured Eubacteriales bacterium
AAGGGTTGGGCTGTTCGCCCATTAAAGCGGTACGCGAGCTGGGTTCAGAACGTCGTGAGACAGTTCGGTCCCTATCCGGCGCGGGCGCAGGATATTTGAAGAGAGCTGTCCTTAGTACGAGAGGACCGGGATGGACGGGCCTCTGGTGTACCGGTTAGACCGCCAGGTCTATAGCCGGGTAGCCAAGCCCGGAAGGGATAAACGCTGAAGGCATCTAAGCGTGAAGCCCCCTCCGAGATGAGATATCCCATGCGAAAGCAGAAAGACCACTCAGAGACTATGAGTTAGATAGGGCAGAGGTGGAAGCACTGCAAAGTGCGCAGCTGACTGTCACTAATCGGTCGAGGGTCTGACCAAGCGGAGAATCAGGCTTACAGGCAGACGGACGAGCGGAAGCACATCACGAAGTGAGTGCTGACGGGAGGACGGATGACTGGAAGAAAGTTTGCGGAGCAAACTTCATGAAAATGATGCGAAGCATCATTGAATGACCTGATTCTAAGGTCCATAAATTGATAAGATGAAAAGCGGATGTTCCGGAAGAGTTTGTGTGTTCAGTTTTGAGGGTATGTTGGTTCGAGCCCAACTCGGGGAGCGAAAGCACTGCATGAGGCAGTGCTTTTTTTGTGTCCCACGACGGCCCTCAGCATCTGAGAGACGGCAGATCAGGATGCCCGGATGGAACTGCCTGAGCGGTAGCAGCATGCTGTCCGCCGGGGAGATTTTTTCGGTACATCTGATCCGCAGAGTACGGGATTCAAAGAACGATGGTTCGTTATGAGGCGGAGCGGCAATAAGGCTCTGCAATACGGATCGCATTTTTCACGCAGTCGTCACAGGCGCAGACAGGTCCTACGGTACCGATTCCCTTCAGCCTGCCGCAGATGGTTTCCCCTCCGCAGGCTTCTCTGAACTGATGAAGAATGTCGGAAGAGGTTCTTGTTTTATGAGTGTCGGCATTGCCGGAAAGTGATGCCACCATGACAGCTCCGATGAGCGCACCGCAGGAGCCTTCCATACAGCCCATGCCGCCGCCGAATCCTGAACCGAGACGCAGAAGTTCTTCTTCCGTCTTATTCAGCTCGTCCTTATAGGCAAGAAGTACTGCCTGACAGCAGTTAATTCCCATCTGATGTTTTACTTCCAGTGCTTTTTCTGCTCTGTCCATTTCTTTTCACTCCCTCAGAATACTGAACTGTCTGTTATGATATAAAGTTAAATCTGGTGCCTTACGACAGCATATTCGTCGCCGTTGCGATAGTAAGGGCAGGCGCTGTGACTGCTCTCCATGACACGGACCCAGTCGTCTTCGTCCATATCGATGCTGCAGAGATATTCTTCGTAATCTTCATCATATTCGAGATAGGCGCAGGAACTGCAGGCACCCTGCTGAAGATTACAGTGTTTCTTTCTGACCATGAAGATTTTTCCTTTCCTGCCGGGTACGGCATATCCATAGATCGGATCCGGATATTTCAGTTCAGAATAGTCCAGATTCAGTAATAATACAAGTGATTTACCGTTTCTGTATGCCGGAGCATGCCGGATTCTGTACACCGGTATGATTCTGTTAATACACTTTTATCCGTTCAGGTGATAGTATCTGTGTATCATCGGACAGGGAGGTGACACAAATGGCAATAAGTCCGAAAGCACTGATGAGCGCAAAGGAACGTTATCGTATTTTCAGGAATCAGCATCCGAAGATCATTGAATTTGGGAAAAAGCTGAATGAAGAAGCTGTGGAACCGGGGACTGTTTTTGAAATTACGGCAACGACACCGGATGGCCGGAGCTATACGGCCAATATCCGGCTGACACCGGAAGATGTGGAGACATACCGCATGTTTAAGAAAGAATAAAATCTCCGGACGTTTTCCCGGAGCCTGAAAAAATCTTGACGGAACTGCCTCTGACTGATATCATAATGATATCAATTAGATCACAAAACGGGTGAACTCCCGGTGTGGTTCCGGACTGTGGCTCCGGGGAAAGGGTCTGAATATGGAAGAAAAAATTCTGTCAGGGAAAAAGAAGGGAATGGCTGTGCTGTTTCTGATCATCGCCATGTATGCACTGGCGGTTTATCTGTTTGTTGCGGAGGCCGCGGCGAATCCGGATGCCGATGTACCGGGGATGAAGGCCGTGGCGGGTTTTGTGATGATCTCTGTGGCGACGATTCTTCTTCCGGGTCTCAGAGTACTGAAGCCTCAGGAGGCACTGGTTCTGACGCTTTTCGGCAGGTACACCGGTACCCTGAAGGGAGAAGGCTTCTATTTCGTCAATCCGTTCAGCACTTCATTCAACCCGGCGGCGGGCACAGTGCTCGGACAGAGCGGCGACGTGGATGGCGGCAGCAGTCCGGATACCGGGAAGAATGCCAGAATTCGCGGGACAGAATCGAAAAAAATCTCGCTCAAGATCATGACGCTGAGCAATGCCAGACAGAAGGTCAATGACGTGCTCGGCAATCCGGTTGAGGTAGGCGTGGCCGTGATGTGGCGCGTGACCGATACGGCGAAGGCCGTGTTCAATGTTGACAACTACAAGGAATACCTCTCCCTGCAGTGTGATACGGCGGTTCGTGATATTGTAAAAATCTATCCGTACGATGTGGCGGAGAACGTGGATACGACCGGTGACGGAAAGGCGGATGACGGTTCACTCAGAGGTTCCACAACGGTGGTGGCCGAGAGAATCAGGAAGCAGATTCAGGAGAAGGTCGAAATCGCAGGTCTGGAGATTGTCGAAGCGAGGATCACCTACCTGGCCTATGCGCCGGAGATCGCATCCGTTATGCTGCAGCGTCAGCAGGCCACGGCCGTTGTTGATGCCAGGAAGATGATCGTTGACGGTGCGGTAGGCATGGTCGAGATGGCACTGGAGCAGCTGAAGAAGGACGGCGTCGTTGACCTCGACGAAGAGCGCAAGGCTGCGATGGTGTCGAACCTGATGGTTGTCCTCTGCGGCAATCATGACGCACAGCCGGTGGTGAATTCCGGCAGTCTGTACTGATCAGATGGAAAGAAGCGGATACCCATGGCAAAGAAGCAGATCCCTCTTCGACTGAATGAAAAGCTGTATGACGCCATCGCTGCCTGGGCAGAGGATGATTTCCGTTCCGTGAACGGGCAGATCGAGTATCTTCTGACCGAGTGTGTAAAGCAGCGGAAAAAAGACGGTAAATACGTTTCGGAACATCTGGACGAGGAACCTGAATTTCATATTGAATAAGTGTTATAATTTCGGCATGGATATGACAGACAGAATCATGACAGCGTGCAGGCTCTGCCCGAGGGCCTGCGGAGCGGACCGGCTCCACGGGGAAACCGGTGTGTGCGGCGTGCCGGCTGATCTGTATGCGGGTCGCGCGATGCTTCATCACTGGGAGGAGCCCTGTATCTCCGGAACGGCGGAGGACGGAACAGACGGCGGCGCCGGTGCGGTGTTTTTCTCCGGCTGTGTGCTGAAATGCGTGTACTGTCAGAATTACGGACTGTCGCACATCGGTCACAGGGAGCGGATACCCGGTAAAAAAATAACGGTGGAACGTCTGGCGGAGATTTTTCTGGAGCTGCAGGATGAGGGCGCCAACAATATTGACCTTGTCACGCCGACGCAGTACATCCCGCAGATCGCTGAGGCACTGCGGCTTGACGGGCATCACGCGGGACCATCCCTTTTGCAGAACACGGGAGGACCGGAAGGCGGGCCGGACAGCGGCGTGCGGGAAGATGCGGAGAGCAAGGCAGCGGCAGGCCGCCGGCAGCTCACGATCCCCGTCATCTGCAACTGCGGCGGTTATGAGAGCGCGGAGGCGCTGCGGCTTTTCGACGGCCTGGTGGACGTCTATCTCACGGATTTTAAATATATGGATCACGATGCGGCGCGGAAGTATTCGGCGGCCGGGGATTATCCGGAGCGCGCGGCGGAGGCGCTTGAGGAGATGGTCCGTCAGTGTCCGGCGCCGGTTTTTGATGATAAGGGGCTGATCAGGCGGGGCGTGATTATCAGGCACCTGGTTCTGCCGGGCATGGTGCACAATTCAAAAGAGGTCGTCCGCTTTATTTATGAGACATACGGCGATGCTGTCTGGCTGAGTCTGATGAATCAGTACACACCTTATGCGGAGGCCGCAGCTCATTTTCCGGAGCTCGGGCGGCGCGTGACGAAGAGAGAATATGACGCTGTCGTAGATTATGCGATTGATCTGGGCGTGGAAAATGCGTATATTCAGGAAGGCGCCACGCAGAAGGAAAGCTTCATCCCGTCCTTTGACGGAGAAGGCATCTGAAGGCGTGACTGAAGAACGGCTGACATGAAGAACGGCTGACATGAAGAACGGCTGACATGAAGAACGGCATGATATGAAGAACGGCATGACAGGGAGGCTTGACAATGGCACTTGATACACCGAAACAGCTGAGAAATCAGATGATCTATTCTGTATTCGTCAGGAATTACAGCCCTGAAGGAAATTTTGAGGGCGTGAGGAAAGATCTGGACAGAATCAGAAAGCTGGGTACGGATATCATCTGGCTCATGCCGGTTCATCCCTGCGGAAAACTTCACAGAAAGGGATCTCTCGGCTCTCCGTACGCCATTCAGGATTACAGAAAAATCAATCCGGAATACGGAACCATGGATGATTTTATCCGTCTTACCGATGAGATTCATGCGAAAGGCATGAAATGCATCATTGACGTGGTTTATAATCACACGTCACCGGATTCCTGGCTGGCGCAGCATCATCCGGAGTGGTTCTGGCACAGAGAAGATGGTTCTTTCGGCAACAAAATCGGTGACTGGTGGGATGTCATTGATCTGGATTATACCAGCGAAGGTCTGTGGGATTACCAGATTGAGACGCTGAAATTCTGGGCACAGTATGTGGACGGTTTCCGCTGCGATGTGGCGCCCCTGGTGCCGGTTGAATTCTGGAAGAGAGCGAGGAAGGAAGTAGCGGAGGTGCATCCCGGATGCGTGTGGCTCGCGGAATCCGTGGAGCCCCGTTTTACGGCCCTCTGCCGGGCTCACGGGATGAACTGTGCCTCGGACGCTGAACTGTATCAGGCTTTTGATATCTGTTATGATTATGATATTTATGACTGGTTCAGCGGTGCGCTGACGGGTGAAAATTCCCTCAGCGACTACGCGGAGCAGGTTAACCGTCAGGAAACCATGTATCCCGCCAATTACGTCAAACTCCGCTGTCTGGAGAACCATGACCGTCTCCGCGCGGCCTTCCTCATCAGTGATGAAAAGGCGCTCCGGAGCTGGACGGCTTACTGCGGATTCATGAAGGGCACATTTATGATCTATGCGGGTGAGGAGAAAGCAGCGCGTCACAAACCGACGCTGTTCGACCGCGATACCGTTGACCTTCAGGCAGAGGACAGGCCTGATCTGTCGGACCTGATCAGCAGAATTGCCTCGATCCGCAGGGATCCTGTCTTTACGGACAGCAGTTTCTGTGTATCAGTGAAAAACGGCCGTGTGCTTGAGGCAGTTCATACGGAAAATCCCGCGGTTCCGGGAGGATGTCCGGGTGCGCGCCTGGCGGGGATTTTTCCGACAGACGGCAGACCTTCCGTGATCAGAACGGAGAAGGAGATCCCTGACGGCGTGTATGAAAATATGCTGAACGGCAGAAAAGTGGAAGTCGATGCGGGCGTGATGGCGCTGGACGGAGATCCGGTGATCCTCCGGATCCCGGCCGGGACGCAGCCCGGCTGAACCGGGAGGGAAACAAACCCCGGATTGGAAAACGGCGGGAAGAAGAATACAGAAAACATCAGAAATTAAGGGACAAAATAGAAACACAGAAACAGATATGGCGTCATGAAGCAGAGAAAGGAGACAGCGATGGCAAAGGTATACAGTTTCTGGGCGGACGGCCTGGAAGAAATTGAGGCACTGACACCGGTGGATGTGCTGCGCCGTGCGGGCAATGATGTGACGACGGTGTCCATCATGGGCAGGAAGACGATTCACGGGTCACACGGCATTGATGTGGTGGCGGACTGCCTTTTTGAGGAGGCGGACTTCCGCGACGGCAGCCTGTTCATTCTCCCCGGAGGCGGACAGGGCACGCAGTATCTGGCAGGCTGTGCACCGCTCCGTGAACTGCTGAAGGAGAGCTGTGCGGCGGGAAAGCATGTGGCTGCGATCTGCGCGGCACCTTCCGTTCTGGGCTCCCTGGGACTCGTGAAAGGAAGGAAGGCTGTGGTTTATCCGGGCATGGAATCAACGCTGACAGGTGCGGAAGTGCTTGATGTGCCGACGGTGACGGACGGACCTGTGACGACGGGACACGGCCCCGGCGCTTCCATGGATTTTGCCCTGGAACTGGTCCGCGTGCTGAACGGTGAAGCGGCAGCGAAAAAACTGAAGGAGCAGATGGTATTTCAGCATGAAACCGTTGTGTGAGGCATGGCCGCACGCGGTGATTTTTGACATGGACGGCCTGATGTACGCCACAGAGCAGCAGATCCGCCGCGCCTGGGATGAAGTCGGGCCGTCCGTTGCCGGTGAACCGCTGGGTCACAATATCTATCATACGATGGGAATGAACCGGGCGCTGCGTGTCCGCTATTTCCGTGATACATACGGACCGGACTTTCCCTATGAGAAATTTGAAACGGCTTACAAGTCACTGGTCAGCCGGATGAAGAAGACGGAAGGGATTCCGGTACAGAAGGGGCTGTTCGAGCTTCTGGCATGGCTTTCGGAGGAGCGGATCCCCTGCATGCTGGCAACCGGCTCCAGCAGCTTTCACACCTGGGAAAATCTCGCCGTCACGCATACGCCGAACATATTCTGTCACGTGATCTGCGGCGACATGGTGGAGGCGGCAAAGCCGGATCCGTACATCTATACGCTCAGCTGCCGCATGCTCGGCATGAGGCCTGAGGAGGTGCTGGTTCTTGAGGATTCCGTCAACGGTGTCCTCGCTGCTTATGCCGCGCACACACCGGTGATCATGGTGCCGGACCTTCAGAAGGGACAGACGGATGAGGTAAAGGGCATGCCCCTTGCCGTGATGGATTCGCTGCTTGAGGTAAGAGATTATCTCAGGAGCGGTTATCTCAGAACAGAATAAAAGACAGAATTAAGACGCGTGACATGACCTGCCGCGCGTCTTTCTCGTCATACAAGATACTACAGTGCTGTATTAAGCCTGACTGCTCCATCGCCTTACGATTCCCGCAGCTGGTACATGAGACCGGTGAAGTCAGTTCCGGCTGAAAATCACGGACGCTGGTCCAGCGGTACATAGGCGGCGGGCTTGCAGATGTTCATGTAGGCCGGCCGGATGATTTTGTCCACGTTGATCAGCTCTTCCAGACGGTGAGCACTCCAGCCGACGATTCTCGCACAGGCAAAAATCGGGGTATACAGCTCTACCGGGAGACCCAGCATGCTGTAAACAAATCCGCTGTAAAAATCGACGTTTGCGCTGACACCCTTGTAAATATGGCGTTCTTCGGCAATGACCTTCGGCGCAAGCTCTTCGACCAGAGAATACATCCGCCAGTCCTTCTCCCGGCCTTTTTCCTTCGCCAGTTTTTCCACAAAAGATTTCAGGATGACCGCACGGGGATCGGAGATGGAATAAACCGCATGGCCCATGCCGTAGATCAGCCCCTTGTGGTCAAAGGCTTCTCCGTGCAGCAGTTTTTTCAGATACTGCTCAATTTCCTCAGGATCTCCGGTATCCTTCACCTGTTTGCGGAGATCGTCAAACATTCTCATGACCTTGATGTTCGCTCCGCCGTGCTTCGGCCCCTTCAGAGAGCCGAGCGCCGCAGCGATCGTCGCATAGGTATCCGTGCCGGATGAGGTCACGACATGGGTCGTGAAGGTAGAATTGTTGCCGCCGCCATGCTCCATATGAAGCACCAGGCAGAGGTCAAGAACCTTTGCCTCAAGAGCACTGTACTTCTGATCCGGACGGAGCATGGAAAGAATGTTCTCCGCCGCCGACAGCTCCGGAAGCGGCTTATGGATGTACAGGCTCTCGTCATTCTGATAATAGTCGAAGGCCTGAAAACTGTAGACGGCCAGCATCGGGAAGATCGCGATCAGATTGGTGCACTGGCGCAGAACGTTCGGCAGAGAAATATCATCCGCGTTGTCATCATAATAGTAGAGAGTCAGCTCCGCACGGGCGAGCGTGTTCATCATATCTTTGCTGGAAGCCTTCATGATCACGTCGCGCACGAAATTCTTCGGAAGCTCTCTCTGGTTGGCAAGCATACGGGAAAAATCTGCCAGTTCCTTTCTGTCGGGCAGCCTGCCGAACAGAATCAGATAACAGGTTTCGTCAAAACCGAAACGGTTCTCGGACATGAAGCCGTTAACAAGATCATTGATGTTGATGCCGCGGTAATAAAGTCTGCCGGGGCAGGGTGTTCTCACACCGTTCACATCCTCAAAGGAAACAATATTGGAAATATTGGTCAGACCTGCACGGACACCCTGTCCGTTGAGGTCACGCAGTCCCTTCTTTACGTCGTATTCCCTGTACAGATTCTGTGCGATCCGGGTATTCTCCCGGCAGACCTCTGCAAGATCTTCAATCTGGGGCGTTACCTTCGTATTAAAACTCATCGACGTTGGTTCCTTTCCCGGATCACAGGTGCGTGAGAGCCCGTCAGAGACGGATCTCCTGCTGCCTCTGTCCGAATATATCTGTAAATTTGCCTGTGCTGTGCAGCTAAAATCAGGAGTTGTGAATGATTCTATCACAATTCTGTCAGTGGTTCAAATAAAAATGAACAACGGTCATTTTTATTGCCTTTTTTGTTTACCCAAAAAGCGGTACCGGTGAAATAAAGGCAGACTGAGTTGTCTGCGCAGATGCGAACTGCCGACAGGCAGGATGTGGTCGTCTGTAACCGTATCTGTCACAGTGATTTAAGTTTCTTACGGCCATTCCGGATAATAAAATACCGCGCACCGGACCCTCGAACGGACGTCACGAACGTTACTTCTGCAGCCGGCTCGGCCCAGGCTGCCTCGCGTCACACGAAAGGTTCCGCTTAGTGCTGCTGCATTCCTGCCCTGACACGGTTCGCGGATTTCCGTTGCGCAAGACCCGGACTTCAGCGCCACTTACAGAAGGCAGCTTCGTAATTAAAGCCCTCAGGTCCGGCATCACCCCTGCTGTAGCGGATTTCAGGTACAGGACGCCGCTGCTGTCCCGGTTGCGCGGATAGTAGAAAGTATACAGGTCCTGAGGCAGAATGTCAATGAATGGGGGCCGACGCGGGGTGATGACAATATCTGAACAGTAACCCCCATACTACAGGTAGTGCCACATATTGTATAAGTCCACGCGCCGCTTCGCACTGCGTGCTTTCGCGTCGCTGCAGGTGACCGACTTCGTCGGTCTGACGCGGCGTTCGCCTCACCGCATCACACTTCGTGTGTGCGGATGCGGCTCACTGCCCGCGCATATTCGCATTCTCTACCTGTTGTCGTCGCAAAGCCACAGTCGGCCTTGCGCACCCTTCGGGCGTGCAGTCCGCCTCTGGCATGCGACGGACTTATACAATTACTTGTGCGGAAAGATCAGATGTGCGATAATGTGAAAGTAAATGTCTTCGGCCGTACAGTCAGAAAAAAGACGGGCGGCCATCTGAAATGAAGACGAATGAAAGAAAGGACGGCGGGAACATGTTAAGAATCGGAATGCTGACAAGCGGCGGCGACTGCCAGGCACTGAACGCAACCATGAGAGGCGTGGTGAAGGGCCTTTCAAATAATGTGAGTGATCTTGAAGTTTATGGCTTTATGAACGGATATAAAGGCCTGATCTATGGCGACTACCGTATGCTGACCTCCCATGATTTTTCCGGGATTCTGACCCGCGGAGGCACGATCCTCGGCACATCCCGTCAGCCGTTTAAACTGATGCGCGAGCCTGATGAGAACGGACTCGACAAGGTTGAGGCCATGAAGCAGAATTACTACAAGCTGAATCTGGACTGCCTTGTGATTCTCGGCGGCAACGGCACGCAGAAGACAGCCAATCTGCTGGCGGAGGAGGGGCTGAATATCATCCATCTTCCGAAGACGATTGACAATGATATCTACGGCACCGACATGACCTTCGGCTTTTACAGCGCAGTCAATATTGCAACCAATGCGATCGACTGCATCCACACGACAGCATCCTCGCATAACCGTGTCTTCATTGTAGAGGTTATGGGTCACAAGGTCGGATGGCTGACGCTTTATTCCGGTATTGCCGCGGGCGCCGATGTCATTCTGATTCCGGAAATTCCGTATGATATCAATAAGGTCGTTGATGCCATCAACAAGAGGAAGGCACGCGGCAGCAACTTCACCATCCTTGCCGTAGCCGAGGGCGCGATTCCGAAGGAGATCGCAGCACTTCCGAAGAAGGAAATGAAGAAGAGCATGGACAAAATCCTGCAGAAGTATCCGTCCATTTCCTACAAGATTGCCGAGGATCTGCAGGCTGCGACCGGCACGGAGATCCGTGTGACCGTTCCCGGCCACATGCAGAGAGGCGGAAGCCCGTGTCCTTACGACCGTATTCTTTCCACGAGGATCGGTTCGGAATGCGCACAGCTCATTCTTGACAAACAGTATGGTTATATGGTAGCTCTTGTAAACGGCAAGATCAAAAAGGTGCCGCTGAAGGATGTGGCCGGCAAGCTGAAGACGGTGGATCCGAAGTGCCAGGAGATCGAGGACGCGAAGAGAATGGGAATTTCGTTCGGCGACTGACAGATAGTCGGACGTGAGACGGCGGGATCCGGATGTTTCGGAGACCGCCGCTGTTTTTCAGAAGAAATGCGGGTGGATCATTGAGCTATCAGGCACTTTACAGAAAATTCCGGCCGAAAACCTTCGGGGAGGTTAAGGGACAGGATCATATCATCACCACGCTGAGAAATCAGCTGAAGACCGGCAGGATCGGACACGCCTATCTGTTCTGCGGGACAAGAGGCACCGGCAAGACGACCGTGGCGAAGATTTTTGCGAGGGCGGTGAACTGCCCGAATCCGGCGGAGGACGGCAGCCCCTGCAATGAGTGTGATCTCTGTACCGATATCCTGAACGGCGTTTCTCCGAATGTGATCGAGATCGATGCCGCGTCGAACAACGGCGTGGATAATGTGCGTCAGATCCGCGAGGAAGTGACCTACCGGCCGACACAGGGAAAGTACAAGGTGTACATCATTGATGAGGTGCACATGCTTTCGACCGGCGCTTTCAATGCGCTGCTGAAAACGCTGGAGGAACCGCCGGAATACGTGATTTTTATCCTCGCGACAACCGAGGTCAACAAAATCCCGATCACGATTCTTTCCCGCTGTCAGCGCTATAATTTTCACCGGATCACCATCGATACCATTGCGGACAGGCTCCGCGAACTGCTGAATATCGAAGGCGTGAAGGCGGAGGACCGGGCCATCCGGTACATTGCAAAGGCGGCGGACGGTTCCATGCGTGACGCGCTGAGCTTGCTGGATCAGTGCATCGCATTTTATCTGGGGCAGGAACTGACATACGAAAACGTGCTGAAGGTGCTCGGCACCGTGGACACGGATACGTTCAGCCGGCTGCTCCGCGGCGTTATTGCCGGTGACGTGGCGGGAAGCATAAGGATCCTGCATGATATTATTCAGGACGGCCGCGAGATAGGACAGTTTGTCACCGACTTTATCTGGTATCTGCGCAATCTGCTCCTGGTGCAGAATTCAGACGATAATCTTGAAGATGTGCTCGACGTATCTCAGGAAAATCTGAAGCAGCTTAAGGAAGAGAGCACCATGATCGATACGAACGGTCTGATGCGGTATATCCGTATTCTCTCTGATGTGTCGGGAAGGATCAGATTTGCACCGCAGAAGCAGGTACTGGTGGAAACGGCGCTGATCCGGCTGTGCCGGCCCGAAATGGATACCGATATGGAGGGCATTCTGGACAGAATCAGAGTCCTCGAACAGAAGGTGGAGCACGGGATTGCTGTCCGTGCGCCGGCGGACGGTGCACCGCTGAATGATGACGCGCCGCCGGAGAAGAAGAAAGATCCGCCGAAGGCTGCGGCGCCGGAGGATCTCAGACAGATCCGGTCGAAATGGGGAAGAATCCGGGCGGAGCTTCCCGAGGGACTGAGCAGGACATATCTGAAGGACAGCGTTCCGGCATATGACGGAGAGACGGGAGCAAACAAACTGTATCTGCCGGTAAAGGACGCGATCGCCTGTGATTATCTGAACAGGAAGGAGCACATGGCGGAGATCACGGATGTGATCGCCCGTGTGACGGGATTTGCTGTTGCGGCTGAGGCGGTCGTCAGAGGATCCGACAGCAGCAGGAAGATGGAAGAAGTGCCGCTTGCCGATCTCATTGCCTCGGAAATCGATATGGAAGTCGATACGGAAGACGATGACGAACCGGATGAACGGCCGTACGGGAATGAGCGGCAGAGCAGTCCGGATGAAGAGGGCCCGGATGAAGAGGGCCCGGATGAAGAGGGCCCGGATGAAGACGATCCGGACGAAGACGATCCGGACGACGAAGAAGAACCGGACGAAGAAGAGCCGGACACATAAGGGCCGGCGGAACAGGATCCGCGGAGGCGGACAGAACGGAGGATTCATAAAATGAGTCGAAGAGGTGGATTTCAGGGTATACCCGGCAGTGCAAACAATATGATGAAGCAGGCACAGCGTCTGCAGCGTCAGATGGAGCAGCAGCAGAAGGAACTCGAGGAGAAGGAGTTCACCGCGACTGCCGGCGGCGGTGCGGTTGAAGTGACCGTGACCGGAAAACGGCAGGTGACCGGGGTCAGGATCGCCCCTGAAGCCGTGGACCCCGATGATGTGGAGATGCTTCAGGATATGATCGCCGCCGCATGTAATGAGGCGCTGAAAAAAGTGGACGACGAACAGGCGGCCAATATGAGCCGGATGACCGGAGGACTGGGAGGTCTGCCCTTCTGATGGAATACTACAGCAGCCATATCAGCCGGCTGATCGAACAGCTCGGCCGCCTTCCCGGCATCGGCCCGAAGTCGGCTCAGAGACTGGCGTTCCATATTATTTCCATGCCGAAGGATCAGGTGAAGGAACTCGCGGATGCCATCACGGATGCCAGAGAAAACGTGCGTTACTGCAAAATCTGCGGGACACTGACAGATCAGGAGATCTGCCCGATCTGTTCGGACCCTTCCAGAGACCACCGGCAGATCATGGTGGTGGAGAATTCGAGAGATCTGGCCGCCTATGAGAAAACGCAGAAATATTCCGGCGTCTATCATGTACTTCACGGGGCAATTTCCCCGATGATGGGCATCGGGCCGGAGGACATCCGGCTGAAGGAACTGATGCAGCGGCTCGAGGGCGATGTCAGAGAAGTGATCATCGCGACCAATTCTTCCCTGGAGGGAGAAACAACGGCAATGTACATCAGCAAGCTGATCAAACCGACCGGCATCAAAGTGACAAGGATCGCGAGCGGTGTGCCCGTCGGCGGTGATCTGGAATATATTGATGAAGTGACGCTTCTGCGGGCGCTCGAGGGAAGAACGGAACTCTGATACACGCATGATGGATGAAGAAAAGAACAGAACGGCCGTGAATACGGAGGAACCCGATGCAGCTGTCAGTACGGATAACGCCGGAACAGCTGTGAATACGGAGGAAACCGGGACAGCCGGAAAACTGAATAAAGACGCGGCTCCTGAAGAAAAGCCCGCGGCCTCTTCAGAAAAAACAGAGCGGCGGTTATCGGGGAAAGCGAGGCTTGCGCATCAGAATGCGCCTCAGTCAGATCAGGAAGGGCAGCGGCCGGAGCAGGAAACACCGCAGGTGCACCTCGGCACCCCGGAGGAGACGGAGGCAAGAAAACAGTGGTTTTCGGGTCTTCCCGCCGGAATGCTTTCCTATGTCATCATTATTGCGGCTGTCCTGATCGGCGTATTTGCGGTTTCATTCATTACGGGACACTGGAAATATCACGGCTACCGCGTGATCTATACGAAAACCCAGGAAGACACCGTTTCCGCGGATTACTGCAGCGTTGAAGACAGCATTCTCAGATACGGAACGGACGGCGCATCTCTGATGGACCGGAACGGTGAGATCCTCTGGGATGTGAGCTATTCGATGTCGGAACCGGATGTGGCCCTGCGTGGACGTACCATCGCGATCTATGATACGGCCGGTTCCGATATTGTGATCTGCGACAAAACGGGGCAGATCGGCACCGCTTCGGCAAACCGGCCGGTTGTCAAGGCCGAGGTGAGCAGCAGCGGAAATGTGGCGGCGATAGAGGAAGACAGCGCCAATGCGTATATTGAATACTATGCGCTGAACGGAAAACAGATTGCGGAGATCAAGACGTCTCTCGACAATCCGGGTTATCCGCTTGATCTGGCCCTGTCGGAGGACGGAAACCTGATCGCCGTTTCTTACCTTTCAGTGAGCGGAGGACAGCAGCAGACCTCCGTCAGAATCTACAGCTTCGGAAGCGCCGGCCAGAGTCAGATGGACAACCAGATCGGCGAGTTTGACTACACCGGAAAAATCATCCCCGAGCTCGACTATCTCGAGGGTTCAGATCTCCTTGCCTTTTCGGATGACGGTTTCACCCTGTTTTCCGGCAGCACTGTTCCCAAAGAAGGGAAGACGGTTACTGTGACGGGAGATATCCGGAGTGCCTTCTGCGATGAAGCCCATATCGGTCTGATCACAGAAGCGGATGAAGGGTATACCCTCCACGTATATAACGCGGACGGGAGGCAGAGTCTGGAAAAGGATTTCGACTATTCCTATCAGACGATGGATTACACGGACGGTGAAGTTACATTATATAATAACAGCGCCTTCTGCGTGTACAGTCTCAGCGGTGTTCTGAAATTCGACGGAAGCTATAAAGGATCAGTATCCTTCATTTTCTCTCTCGGCCGTCACCGCTACGGTGTCGTGCGCGAGGGCGGCATGGACCTGATTCAGCTGGGATAAGGGCGGAGAAAGCCCGTAAATACGCAGGAATCACGCTTGACGCACTGACGCGCCGATGGTATAGTTTATTGAGTTGTCTTCAGACGAGGGCGAACGGCGTGTGCAGTGAATGGCAGACTGCAGCTGAATCGAAGCATCTGAAGCTGCAGTATATGATACAAAGAATTTTAGATGGAAAATGGAGGATTTTACGATCATGAGTGTCAGCGTAGAAAATCTGGAGAAGAACATGGCAAAGTTAACCGTTGAGGTTCCGGCAGAGGAATTCGAGAAAGCGGTTCAGAATGTATATCTTCGCCAGAAGAAAAATATCAGCATCCCGGGTTTCCGTAAGGGCAAAGCACCGAGACAGCTGATCGAGAAGATGTACGGCGAGGGGATTTTCTTCGAGGATGCGGCTAATGATCTTCTTCCGAAGTCATATGGCGATGCTGCGAAGGAAAGCGGTCTGGATATCGTCTCCGCACCGGAGATCAGTGTAACCCAGATCGGCAAAGGCAAGTCCTTTATCTTCACGGCAGAAGTAGCCGTAAAGCCGGAAGTAACACTGGGACAGTACAAGGGCGTTGAGGTTCCGAAGACCGATACGACGGTCACCGATGAGGATCTCCAGAAGAGACTGGAGCAGGAGCAGCAGAAGAACAGCCGCACCGTGACGCTGGAAGCTGATCAGGAGGCTGCAAAGGACGATACCGTGACACTCGACTTTGAGGGCAAAGTTGACGGCAGGGCGTTCGAAGGCGGTTCCGCAAAGAACCAGAAGCTGAAGCTTGGCTCCAATACGTTCATTCCGGGATTCGAGGATCAGCTGATCGGCGTTAAGAGCGGCGAGACAAAGGAAATTCATGTTACCTTCCCGGAGGATTATCATGCCGAGGAACTCAGAAGCAAGGATGCGGTATTCACCTGTGAAATCCACAGCATCGAGCGCACGGAGCTTCCGGAGATCGATGACGATTTTGCTTCCGACGCAGGATTTGATTCTCTCGACGCTTATAAGGAAGATCTGAAGAAGCAGCTTCAGGATGAGAAGAACAAGGCGGCAGAGCAGGCAAAGAAGGACAACGGACTTTCAAAGGCAGCATCCAATGCCGAGATGGATATTCCGGAGGCCATGCTCAATACCCGTGCCGATGAAATGATCGACAACTTCGCAAGAAGACTGGAAAGCCAGGGCATGAGCTTCGATCAGTATATGAAGTATACCGGCGCAGACCGCAACACCATGAGAGATCAGGTAAAGCCTCAGGCGAAGATTCAGATCCGCAATGAGCTGGTTCTTGAAAAAATCGCCGATACCGAGAATCTTGAGGTTTCTGACGACGAGCTGAGCAGTGAGATCGCTGATATGGCGAAATCCTACAATGTAAAGGCCGAGGATATGGAGAAGATGCTCGGCGACGATCAGAAGGATATCATCCGCAAAGATCTGAGACTTCAGAAGGCAGCGGATCTGATCGGAAAGAACGCAGTCGAGGTTGAGAAGGCTGAGGAGGAGGCTCCGGCAGAAGAGGCTTCGGACAAGGCTGAGGACAGCAAAGAAGAGTAATCAGAGAGATTTTTCCGAAAGGAGTACTGAATGCCATTAATTCCTTATGTCATTGAGCAGACAGGCCGTGGCGAGAGAAGCTACGATATTTATTCCAGACTGCTGAAGGACAGAATTATTTTTCTCGGCGATGAGGTGACCGACGAGTCGGCCAATATCATCGTAGCTGAGCTGCTGTTCCTTGAGGCGGAGGATCCTGAGAAGGATATCCATCTCTATATCAACAGCCCGGGAGGATCGGTGACAGCGGGCATGGCGATCTACGATACCATGCATTACATCAAGTGCGATGTGTCGACGATCTGCATCGGCATGGCGGCCAGCATGGGGGCATTCCTGCTTGCCGGCGGTACAAAAGGCAAGAGACTGGCACTTCCGAATGCTGAGATCATGATTCATCAGCCTTCCGGCGGAGCTAAGGGCAAGGCGACGGATATTGAAATCGTGGCTGAGCAGATTCTGAAGATAAAGAAGCGCATGAACGAAATCCTTGCGGCAAATACCGGACAGCCGCTGGAAAAAGTTCAGCACGATACGGAACTCGATAACTACATGACAGCCGAAGAGGCGAAAGAGTACGGTCTTGTTGATAAGGTGATCACGAGCCGTACGGCCTGATTCGGAGGAAAAGGGTGTTGCAGAAAACGGAAGAATCCGGAGTGCGATGCCCTTCTTGTGTGTACAGACCTGTTTATGAAGAAGGAGAAATATAAGATTCCATGGCAGGAAAAATAAGTGATAACAAGATCAGATGCTCTTTCTGCGGAAAGACCGAGGATCAGGTGCGCAAGCTGATCGCCGGACCGCAGGGAGCCTATATCTGCGATGAGTGCATCAGCATCTGTTCTGAAATTATCGATGAGGAATTTCAGGATATTCCGTCGGATTCCGGCGAGATCAACCTGATGACCCCGGCAGAAATTCATGACTTTCTGGATGATTATGTGATCGGTCAGGAAGAGGCCAAGAAGGTTCTTTCCGTAGCCGTTTACAATCATTACAAGAGAATTCTGTATCAGAACAGCTCTGATGTCGAACTGCAGAAGAGCAATATCCTGATGCTCGGACCGACAGGATCCGGCAAGACGCTGCTGGCACAGACACTGGCAAGAATGCTGAACGTACCCTTTGCCATCGCCGATGCGACGACACTGACCGAGGCCGGATACGTAGGTGAGGATGTGGAGAACATCCTCCTCAAGCTGATCCAGGCAGCGGATTATGATATTGAGCGTGCAGAGCACGGCATCATTTACATTGACGAGATTGATAAAATCACCAGAAAGTCGGAAAATCCTTCCATCACGAGGGATGTCTCCGGTGAGGGTGTACAGCAGGCACTGCTGAAGATTGTCGAGGGCACCATCGCGAATGTTCCGCCGCAGGGCGGAAGAAAGCACCCTCATCAGGAATTCCTGCAGATCGACACCTCCAATATCCTTTTCATCTGCGGCGGCGCATTTGAGGGACTGGAAAAGGTGATCGAGACCAGAAAGGATACGAAGAGCCTCGGTTTTGATGCAGATCTGGGCATCCGCAATACGGAGGATATCGGACAGGTGCTGAAAGAAGTGATGCCGGAGGATCTTGTGAAGTTCGGTATCATTCCCGAGCTGGTCGGCCGTCTGCCGATTGTTGTAACACTCAACGGTCTGGACAAAGATGCTCTTGTGAACATCCTGAAGGAGCCGAAGAATTCGCTGGTGAAGCAGTATACGAGACTGCTTGAGATGGACGGCGTGAAGCTGACCTTCGATGATGATGCGCTTGAGGCAATGGCTGAGGAAGCGGTTCGCCGGAAGACAGGCGCCAGAGGTCTTCGCTCCATCATGGAGAACACCATGATGGATGTCATGTACGATACGCCTTCCGACAACACCATTGTCGGATGCCATGTGACAAGGGAGTCCGTGACAGAGGGCAAGATGCCGGAGCTTATTCACGGTGAGATGAAACAGCCGGCCAGAAAGACCGTCAAGACAAAGAAAAGACGCTCAAGCCAGCCGGCCTGAGAAAAAATAACTGGAAATCCGGCCCGGAGCCAGGAAAGCAGTTGTGCTTCCGGCTTCGGGCATTTTGGTAAATGAGGTAATTATGATCATCAGAGAGGCATCTCTTGATATTGTGTGCGGACCGACCAGTACGCTCCCTGCAACGGGGCAGCCGGAAATCGCGTTCGCCGGCAGATCCAATGTCGGAAAATCATCCCTGATCAATGCACTGCTGAACCGGAAGTCGCTGGCCCGCACCAGCGCCTCACCGGGCAAGACGCAGACGATCAATTTTTATCATGTCAACAGCAGCTTTTATCTGGTCGATCTGCCGGGCTACGGCTATACGACGGCATCACCTGCTGTCCGTCAGTCCTGGGGGAGAATGATCGAACGTTATCTGAACCGGTCAGAGACACTGAAAGACGTGTTTCTTCTGGTGGATATCCGGCATGAACCGAACGCCAATGACCGTCAGATGTATGACTGGATCGTCTCAAAGGGCATCAGGCCTTCTGTTATTGCGACAAAAGCCGATAAAGTCCGTCCGGGGCAGATCACGAAACAGCTGGAGATCTGCAGGAAGGCACTCGGTATGGGAGAAGAGGAACCGCTGATTCCTTTTTCCGCGCAGACAAAGCGGGGAAGAGATGAGATATGGGAGCGGATCGGTCTTCTGCTCTGATATCGGGTTTTCCGCAGGCAGCAGGGCTTTCTTCTGTGTCAGCGTTCAGATCATGAATTTTGCAGAAAAAACAGCCGGACAGTGAGAAAAATGATGGAAAACAGCATAACTGAAGAAAATAAGAAAGAAGATCGCGACATTATCCGCGTTGACGATGTGCGGTACGATTATCAGACGTACGCGGATGACGGTGAAGAGGCAGAGGTGACGCATGCCATCCGGGGTGTGGATCTGCAGATCCGTGACGGTGAGTTTGCCGCCATTCTCGGTCATAACGGGAGCGGCAAGTCGACGCTGGCCAAGCATCTCAATGCCCTGCTTCTTCCGACGGAAGGCGCCGTCTGGGTGACCGGGATGAATACGGCCGATGATGAGCACCTCTGGGATATCCGTCAGAATGCGGGTATGGTCTTTCAGAATCCGGATAACCAGATTGTGGCCTCCGTGGTAGAGGAAGATGTGGGTTTCGGTCCCGAGAACATCGGTGTGCCGACGGACGAGATCTGGACACGGGTCGGAGAGGCGCTGGAGAAAACGGGTATGACCGCCTACAGGGAGCATTCTCCGAACAGGCTTTCCGGCGGTCAGAAGCAGCGTGTGGCCATCGCCGGCGTGATGGCCATGAAGCCGCGCTGCATTATCCTCGATGAGCCGACGGCCATGCTGGATCCGAACGGACGCAAGGAAGTGATCCATGCGGTCCGGGAACTCAACCGGAAAGAAGGCGTGACGGTTATTCTGATCACGCACTACATGGAAGAGGTGATCCATGCCGACAGGATTTTTATCATGGATGAGGGAAAGCTTGTCATGCAGGGCACGCCGAGGGAGATTTTTTCTCAGGTGGAAAAACTGCAGGAGCTGCGGCTCGATGTGCCGCAGGTGACGCGCCTGGCGCATCTGCTGCGGAAGGACGGACTGGATATCCCGGAGGGGATTCTGACAAGAAAGGAACTGGTCAGGGCTGTCTGCCGCATCGCCGGTCTGGCCGACCGGCATGTGGAACGGCGCGGAACGGCCGCGGACCCGGATCAGGTAACGGTCATTCAGGACCAGATGAGGTGATCGCATGAGTCTGAAACTGGATCATGTCTATTATACATACAGCGAGGGAACGGCATATCAGATGCATGCGCTGAAGGATGTGTCACTGGAAATCCCGGACGGACAGTTTGTCGGCATTATCGGTCATACCGGCAGCGGAAAATCGACGCTCATTCAGCATTTTAATGCCCTGATGAAGCCGTCCTCCGGCACGGTGAGCTGGAACGGAGAGGATATCTGGGGCGAGGGCTACGACAGAAGGAAGCTCAGATTTCATGTCGGGCTGGTTTTCCAGTATCCGGAATATCAGCTTTTTGAGGAGGATGTGCTTACCGATGTGAAGTTCGGCCCGAAAAATCAGGGACTTTCGTCGGAGGAGCAGGAGGCGCGCGCCGTGGAGGCACTGAAGCTGACCGGGGTGCCGGAGGACCTGTTTAAAAAATCTCCGTTTGACCTGTCGGGCGGGCAGAAGCGCAGAGTGGCCATTGCCGGTGTGCTGGCGATGAATCCGGATATGCTTGTGCTTGATGAGCCGACGGCGGGGCTGGATCCGAAAGGCCGGGACGAGATTCTCGACCAGATCAGCAGCCTTCATGAGCAGCGCGGCATCACCGTTGTGCTGGTGTCTCACAGCATGGAGGATGTCGCCCGGTATGTGAAGCGGCTGATCGTGATGAACCGCGGAGAAAAGGCATTTGACGATACGCCGGAGAATGTGTTCGATCATTATCTGGAGCTTGAACAGATGGGGCTTGCCGCGCCTCAGATGACGTATCTGATGCACGAATTAAGAGAGAACGGCCTTGAAGTCGATGTTCACGCCGATACGGTGGAAGAAGCGGAGCAATCGATTCTGGCCGCACTCGGCAGGGGTTGAATTCATGGATAAAAATCTTACGATAGGCCAGTATTATCCGGCGGATTCCGTCATTCATAAACTGGACCCGAGAGTCAAACTGATCGGAACGCTTCTGTATATCATTTCACTGTTCCTTTTTCACACCTGGGGTTATGTGCTGGGCGTGGGATTTCTGGCAGTCATGATCATTCTGTCCAGGGTTCCTTTCCTTTACATGCTGCGCGGCGTGAAAACCATCTGGCTCATTCTTGTGCTGACCATGGTCTTCAATCTGTTCCTCACGCAGGGAACCATCCTGTGGCAGGCGGGGATTTTTAAAATTACGTACGAGGGTCTCAGCATGGCGGTTCAGCTGGGCATCCGGCTCGTGGCCCTGATCCTCGGTGCATCGATCATGACGCTGACGACCACTCCGAACAAACTGACCGACGGCATGGAGTCACTGTTCAGACCGCTGAAGGTGGTGCATGTGCCGGTGCATGAGATTGCGATGATGATGTCCATCGCCCTTCGTTTCATCCCGATTCTGATGGAGGAGACGGACAAAATCAAGAAGGCACAGATGGCCAGAGGGGCTGATTTTGAATCGGGTAATCTGATCACCAAGGCAAAGGCGATGGTTCCGCTGCTGGTGCCCCTGTTTGTATCGGCCTTCCGCAGAGCCAATGACCTTGCGATGGCGATGGAGGCAAGGTGCTATCACGGCGGTGAGGGACGGACACAGATGAAGCCGCTTCGCTATGAGAGCCGCGACTATGTGGCGCTTGCCGTGCTGCTTGCTTATTTCGGCGCTTCCATTGCCGTTCACGCAGCGCTCGGCTGGTGAATGCCGGCCGATGATGCCGGATGAAGCGCGCCCCTGACACATTCTTGAGGACGGTAACAGAGGAATACAGTGCCCGGGAAATCTGACATGAAGAGAATTCTGCTGAAAATCGCATATGACGGAACGAATTACTGCGGCTTTCAGGTCCAGCCGAACGGGATCACGGTACAGGAAGTGCTGAACCGTGCCGTTTCAGATCTGACCGGCGTGCCGACGAAGACGATCGGTGCCAGCAGGACGGATGCGGGTGTGCATGCGCTGGGCAATGCAGCCGTTTTTGATACGGACGCGAGGATGGACGGCTCGAAGTATGCCTTTGCACTGAATGCACGTCTGCCGGAGGACATACGGATTGTGGGATCACGTGAGGTCCCGCTGTCCTTCCATCCGCGGTACACGACGACCGTCAAGACCTATGAATACCATATTCTGAACAGCCGTTTCCCGGATCCGACGAAACGGCTGTATTCGCTGTTCTGCTACTATCATCTTGATACCGGAAAAATGCGGGAGGCACTGAAAGCGCTGGAGGGTACCCATGATTTCAGAAGCTTCCAGTCATCCGCTGAGACCCGGCCGGACAAAAATACCGTCCGCACGATTTACCGGGCGGAGCTGATCTCAGAAGATGGACCGGCGGATGCCTTTCGCGGCATGATGACAGTCAGGCTCTGCGGCAGCGGCTTTCTTTACAATATGGTCCGCATTATCGCCGGTACGGTCATCGACATCGGCCGCGGCAAAATCCCTGCGGATGCCATGCCCGGCATCATCGCGGCAGAGGACCGCGGCGCGGCGGGACCGACGGCACCGCCTCACGGGCTGGTGCTGAAGGAGATACGATATCCGGAACTTGACGCAGAATGAGCTGCGTCATCGGGTGTATCACCCTTTTCCGCTGCTGCGTTCTGACAGGTACTGTTCACTCTTTGCCAGCCACTGTCACACATGGAGACTTCCAGCCTCGACACGCTCTCGCTTGTCCTCGGCGTAGCGGTGATAGGTGTGAGAACTCAGCAATGCTGAGTTCTCACACTGTCGCGGCGTTCGCCACACTCGCACACTTCGTGAGCGGATGTGGCTCACTGCTCGCGATGTGGCTCACTGCTCGCGTAAATTCGTCCTTCGCTACGCTCGGACTCATTAACCACCGACGCCTGCGGAGGTCTCGGCTTGGGAGTCTCCATGTGTTCCGTGGCTCTGGCGACGTCTGAACTGTAACTTCTGACACAGCCGGAAAGAGAAAAGCGCTTGACAACCGGCGCCGCTTCTCTTATTATATTCAAGTGTGTGACGCGGTCAGGCACTTTTTCTGTGTCCTCCCAAACACGGACAGAGTACCGGCCATACGGACAGTGGCGCCGCCTTGCACCAGGACAGATTATGACATTACAGGTTGCTTTTTGGAGGTTAAACCATGAATACATATATGGCTAATCCGGAAAAGGTCGAGAAGAAGTGGTATGTAGTCGACGCATCCGGACAGACCCTTGGCCGTCTTGCGGCAGGCGTTGCGAGCGTGCTCAGAGGAAAGAATAAACCGGAGTTTACTCCGAACGTAGATACCGGCGATTATGTCATTGTTATCAATGCAGAGAAGATCAAAGTTACCGGAAAGAAGCTTGATCAGAAGGTTTATTACAGACATTCTGATCACATCGGAAGTCTGAAAGAGACTACCCTCCGTGAGATGCTGGAGAAGCATCCGGAGAGAGTGATTGAGAAAGCCGTAAAGGGCATGCTTCCGAAGGGACCTCTGGGAAGAGAAATGTACACAAAACTTCATGTTTATGCCGGACCTGATCATCCGCATGCAGCTCAGAAGCCGGAAGTGCTTACATTCTAAGGAGGGGTAAAGAGAAATGGCTAACAAATATTACGGAACAGGAAGAAGAAAAAAATCCGTTGCCAGAGTTTACCTCGCACCGGGTACTGGCAAGATCACAGTAAATAAGAGAGATATCGAGGAGTATTTTGGCCTTGAGACGCTGAAGACGATCGTTCGTCAGCCGCTTGTTGCAACAGACAACGCTGACAAGTTCGATGTCATCGTCACCGTTCGCGGCGGCGGCTTCACCGGTCAGGCAGGTGCGATCCGCCACGGTATCGCACGTGCTCTTCTTCAGGCAGATGAAGAGAACAGAGCGGTTCTGAAGAGCAATGGCTATCTCACCCGTGATCCGAGAATGAAAGAGCGTAAGAAATACGGTCTCAAAAAGGCACGTCGCGCTCCGCAGTTCAGCAAACGATAAATTTTATCTTTGTGTATACAGGGACCCTGAAGGAATCTTCAGGGTCTTTTTGTGTGGAAAAATCAGCGCGTGCGGGAAATTCAGCATACAGATCAGGGAACGGACGGTACTCTGGTAACAGATTCCGAAAACTGTCCCTCCCGGAGGCACTGTTTCAGACAGCTTTGCTTTTTTGTCCCAACGATTCCGTGCGGATAGATTAGACTTTTTCAGGGGGTGTCCGTATAATTGATATCGTGATTTTTATTACAGGGAGGTTCAGAGATGGCAAATGCAATAGCATACGCAGCCGAGAAAACGGCGTTCAGTCTTGTTCTCGACCAGGCGATTAAAACAGCAAGTAAAGATGGCGGATATATCAAGGTTCTCAATACGGCTGAGAAGTTTCTGGGAGACGTATGGGGACACGCGGCGTTTGACCGTCTCCGCTCTACCTTTGCACCGGGAGAAAAATACGCGAATTTCTTTGACCGCATTCTCCGTGATGTAGATACGGATGTCGTCAAGGGGCTGTTCATGGCTTTCGGTTTCAATGCCGGCTATGTAGGATATCATGATGCGCGCAAGAATGAAAAGAAATACAATATCAATATTCCGTGGGTTATTCTTTTTGACCCCACTTCAGCATGCAACCTTCACTGCACGGGCTGCTGGGCTTCTGAGTACAGCCGTACGCTGAATCTTTCGTATGACGATCTGGACAGAATCGTTACGGAAGGCAAGGCGCTTGGAACAAGAGGATATGTGCTGACCGGTGGTGAGCCGATGTGCCGCAAGAAGGAT
The DNA here is from genome assembly GCA_900319355.1 of uncultured Eubacteriales bacterium. Classification (GTDB taxonomy): domain Bacteria; phylum Bacillota; class Clostridia; order Lachnospirales; family Lachnospiraceae; genus Bilifractor. The sequence goes on from ONOC01000050.1 coordinate 24,998, forward strand.
ATCGTGAAGCTCGCAAAGAAGCACAGCGACTGCGGTTTCATGATTTTTACAAACGGAACACTGGTGGATCAGCAGTTCTGCGACGACATGAGAGACTGCAAGAATATTGTGCTGTCCATGTCCGTTGAGGGACTTGAGGATGCAACGGATAACCGCCGCGGCCAGGGTGTGTTCCAGAAGGTTATGAACACCATGGACCTGCTTCACAGAAATAAACTTCCCTATGGTGTATCCATCTGCTATACCAGACAGAACTACAAAGCCGTTACCAGCGATGAGTTCCTTGATTTCATGATCGACAAGGGCGTACTGTTCGGATGGTACTTCCACTTCATGCCGACCGGCAATGACACGACGATGGATCTGGTTCCGACACCGGAGCAGCGTGAGTATATGTATCACAGGATCCGTGATATCCGCGGCTACCACGGCGGAAAGGAAATCTTCCTGATGGATTTCCAGAACGACGGCGAGTGGGTAAACGGATGTATCGCAGGCGGCAAGTCCTACTGCCATATCAACCCGAACGGCGATGTGGAGCCGTGCGTATTTATTCATTATTCAAGCGCGAACATCCACGACAAGAGCCTTCTGGAGTGCCTGCAGCAGCCGCTCTTCAGACAGTACCGTGCGAATATGCCGTACAATGAGAACCTTCTTCGTCCGTGCCCGATGCTTGAGAATCCGGCAAAGCTGCGCAAGATGGTTCATGAGTCCGGTGCGGTTTCAACCGATATGCAGGATCCGGAGGACGTCGATCATCTGACCCACAAGGTTGAGGATTACGCAAAGGCCTGGGCACCGGTAGCCGAGAAGCTCTGGGCTTCCGATCATCCGGGATATGTACCGAAGACCATGGATCAGATCACGGGTATCGAGGATGAATAATTCCGTCTCTGAACACGGAGATCTGATAAAACAGCATACGGTGTGACATCATGCGTCTCTCCGGGGGCAATACCGCGGGGAGGCGCTTTTTTTACGCCGGTCCGGCCCGGGGCTGACCTCTCTGCTTCTGATACGCCGGTAAGAACGGAAACTGATTCCCTGAACGGATCTGAGGCCGGGGCAGATCGGATCTGAGGCCGGGGCAGA
>ONOC01000020.1 GCA_900319355.1 uncultured Eubacteriales bacterium
TAATTATACCAAACGGTAGGGTTTCTGCCTTTTTAATTGCTGCTTTTTATTGAATTTTCAAGGTTCAGCGCAGTTTTTCAACTGCGAAGTTTGAGTAATGAATATGAAACGGTAACCGCTGTCCATATCGGCGATTATGACGTCACGGAAAAAGGAAACGGAGATACGATCAGCGTGGCCACATGGAAATCAGACGGATACTCCTACGCCATTGATGCGGAGCACCACCCGATGACCGCTGAAGAGATGGCGGCTGTCGTTCAGTCTGTGCAATAAGAATGCAGGCGCAATATTGAGGAATACCTATGGATGATCAGTCAATCATACACCTGTACTGGATCCGATCAGAATCGGCAATTCAGGAAACCCGCATCAGATACGGTAAGCTCCTCCGCTCTGTTGCCTATGGAATTTTAAAAAGCCATGAAGATGCGGAAGAATGCGAGAACGACACGTATCTGAAAACGTGGAATCAGATCCCGCCGACGAAGCCTGACATTTTTTCAGCGTTTCTGTCCAGAATCACAAGGAATCTGTCGCTGGACCGCTACGATGCCATGCATACCGCCAGGAGAGGAAATGGTGAGGTCCCGCTCCTTCTTGACGAGCTGGCGGAATGCATTCCTGCGGGGGATGATGTCTGGGATTCAGTCTTCAGAGATGAACTCGCAAAGATCCTGAACTCGTTTCTCCGGGAACTGAAACCGGAAGCCCGGAATATTTTCATGAGACGTTACTGGTTTGGAGATTCCGTTCATGAAATAGCCCGGGCGGGCGGGTTCAGTGACAGTAAGGTAAAAATGACGCTGTTACGTTCCCGTGAGCGACTGAAAAAAATACTGGAAGACGAGCAGTATGTTTTTTAACCGGCTGTCAGCTTTCAGTTTTCAGCAGCTTCTGGGCAGGAGGAACAGATAGCTTTATGGATAAGACAGAGAAAGCGAAACAGATTCTCCGTTCGCTGAGCGACGTGGATGACCAGTATATCCGGGATGCGATTTCCTTCGCTGAACCACGAAAAAATACAGACAGAAAACCAGTTCTGATCAGATTCAGAAAACAGATCTGTGCGGCAGCAGCTGTCGCAGCCTGCCTGGTATTGACTTTTACAGGTATCCGTCTGTCAGACATCGGGAATTCCGGTGATACATCGACAGAAAATCCCGACACCGGTTCCCCGATCGAAGAGGTAGCCAGTCTGGAAGAAGCGGAAGACAGCGCCGGTTTTGACCTGAGCGTACCCGCCGCAGGAGAATCTTACCGGCAGACATTTTTTGTCATCGACGGCATGATCGAGGTACAGTATGAGAATCAGAAGGCGCAGCAGGTTTATTCTGTAAGAAAAGCAGAAGGTGACGGTGATATCAGCGGAGATTATAATATATACGAAAACGAGCAGACAGAGAACGTGGAGAATATCTCTGTCACGCTGAAAGGAAACGATGGCACCTGGTCCGTCGCAACCTGGGAAAACAGCGGATTTTCCTATGCCGTTACAGCCGGGGATCAGCCGTTAACCCTGGAAGAAATGCTGAATATTGTGAGACAGGTGCAGTAGACAGCACCTGTGCCTGCTTTCCAGGCTGATATTCCATCTGTCAGACAAAATCCCCGTCTCTTACCGCCTTCGCTATGGAGATATCCGGCCGGTACAGCGGGATCAGCATTGCCTGTGTCGCGTGATACAGGTCGCTCTTGCCGGGCCACACCGTCGTGAGGAGATGGTTTTGCCGGTCCAGCTGATGAAACCAGGAGCCATGCTCATGATCGATCACTTTCTCATCGAGATACTGCATGAAATTCTGGTAATCTTCTCCGTATCTGGATCCGCCTGTCACATGATACAGACAGGCGCTAGTATTGATGGCCTCGGCAAGCGTCCAGTGCATCCTGTCGTGAACCACGGGCGTGCCGTCCCAGTCCGTCGTATAGACGATGCCCGGTGCACCGTCTGCGTTCCATCCGTCATCAACCGCTCTGCCATACAGCTGTTCCGCGGCACTGACCAGAGGTCTCGCCTTCTCTGAAACGCCGTCATTTCTGTCCGGGAATGAGGAAAGCGCATACTGTGTGATCAGCCTTGCCCACTCGATACCGTGACCGGGCGTTGCCCCATAGGGCTTGAAAGGATCATCAGGCTTATTTCTGTTACAGTCGAGATCCGGTTTCCACTCGCTTGTATAATGCTCCGGAATCCGCCAGTCATTGTTCCCGGCCCATGCAAGTACGCGGTCAATGATCCTTCCCGCGCGCTTTCTCCACGTCTCATCTCCCGTCGCATCAGCGGCCGCCAGAAACGCTTCCACGGTATGCATGTTCGCATTGAGGCCGCGGTAAGGATCGCATGTCGTGAATTCCGTGTTCCAGGTGTCATACGTGAGACCGTTTTTCTCATCCCAGAAATGCCCGAGAAATACCTCCGCCGCATTTTCAAAAAGTTCTGAGGCCCCGGGGCGATCCGCCAGCATGGCGCTGGAGGAAGCCAGCATCACAAACGCATGAGCGTAGCACTGCTTGTCAGGGAGATATGTGCCATCCGCACGGATGCCGGGATACCAGCCACCGTTCAGATCATCATGAAGCTCACCTTCCAGTCCCTTCAGTCCCGCGTCAGCCAGTTCTCCTGCACCTTTGTGTTCAAGAAAACGGCCAAGACTGTATACATGGATCATCCGGCTCGTGATCCAGGTTTCTCTGGGACGTTCCTTCCACGGCGTCCCGTCATCGCCGAGCCAGTACGAGCCGCCCCCGGGAGACGGAAAACGGTGTCCGAAGTTCAGAAGATTCTCCACTGTCTCCTGTAAAAATTCTCTGTTTTCCCTTGTATCGATTCTGTATTTTCTCTCCATGATCTGCCCCCGCAGTATAAAAAGTCAGTCAGACTCCGTGCCTCTCAGAATACCCGGCCATGCCTGCGGTCCTCTGCGAGCGCGGCGATCGCCGTCCAGTGCCGCTGCCGGCGGCTTCAGAAGACAGCTGTTTTCCCTGAGCGGCGCCATTTCAAAAGCAGCTTCTGCATGAAATAAAAAAACGATCACTGCGGCAGAATACACTGCTCCTGTTCGAGTCTTACCCTGTGTCTGATCATGTACCGGATAACCTCATCAAAAATCTCATATGCCGGATCATCCAGCAGCTTCTTCAATGCATTAAGATACCGCTGATCCGTGATCGGCATGGTTCCCGCATCAAACTGCCGGAGTGTCTCCACATCCATCCGCCAGGGCTGCGCCTGGGGCGCAAGCTCCCGCCTGAGTCTCGTAAATATGCGGAAGCCGCCGATGTCGATATCGCTCCAGTGCAGAACTTCCGTTCCCTGCGGAGCTGCGTCAAGAATCATCTGAAACCATATCTTCTTCGAAGGGCTGTAGCACCCGCCGTGATAAAGGACAAGCTCCTCCGGCTTTCGCTGATACAGACTGTACCAGACATAATTTGCCTTGTTCTCGATAAACAGGATACGCCGGACATCTCCGCATGTCACATGGTCAAGCTCCCGGACTGTCAGGGAATTGATGTAGGCTCCTGACGGCTCGCTGCCGCAGGCGATGCGTCCGCCGTCCTTTCTCACAGCGGTCAGATCGCCCGTCAGCTCAAAAATCTCCGGCCAGCGCACGATGCCGTACTCTCCCAGCAGTTCATCATCCGACGGAAGGTCCTCCCTGTCAGGCGCCATGGCCCTCAGGATGGAAAACACCCTGGACTTCAGCCGGTGCTCAAAATATTTGCTGTCTCCGAAAAGGCCCGCGCTCAGCACTCTTTCCATGCAGTCGCCGCTCCGGCGCATCCTGTTCTCATCCATGACGCAGAGCACTCTGAGAAGGTTCCTGTTCAGGACAGCCGCATCCTCTTTATTTCGTTCACCGTTTTTCTCATCCGTGTCAAAGAAGAACCGCGGAATGTCCTTCTTCTCCTGCAGCCGTTTTTTCTGCCCCAGAAGAAAGGATTCCATCTGTCCGCCGTGCTCAAGACTGCCTGATGTCAGCGCATCATCGATATCTCTCATAAGTTCACGCACGCGGTCCGCCTTCGCCGTCCGCCCGGTCCTCCGGTAGCTTTCTTCAAGGCTTCCGGGATCAAGCACCAGATGAATGCTGTCTATGAGATTGCCTGTTTCATGACGCACCCATGAATAACGGATCAGACCGTCCCGGCTGAGCTGATCGAGCGTTTCAAGAAAGGACGCCTTCTGCTCAGGATCCTCCAGTTCTTCCATGAGGCGTTCGCTGCTCAGCGGTTTCAGCAGCACACGTGCATTTTCGGAATTTTCCGTATACGCCTTGCTTCTCTCATATTTATCCAGCAGTACATTCAGTATTCTCTGCTCATACCCCGCCGTCATCTGATTCCTTTATCTCCTTCGGGTCAAAATACCTGGTAAATGACCGGTGCTCTCCCGGATTTCTGTACACCACGATGGAACGGCTGACGTATGGCGCGATGTCGCCGATTTTTTCCGATGGTGCCGAAAAAATCGCCTGCAGCCCGATCTGCCGCAGAAGACCTATGCTCTCCTGAATCCTCTCACTGTCCATCTTGCTGAACGCCTCATCAAGCACAATCAGGTGAATCGTATCATCCTTCTGTGTGTGGATCCGGCAGGTCTGAGAGAATGACGCCAGCATTGCAATGTAAAAGGGAAGCTGTGTCTCGCCGCCGGACTTCTTCAGAAGCATGCGGGAAAGCCGCTGCACTTCACCCTGATCGTTCGTCACCAGCAGATCAAATCTCAGGTATGTCCGATAATCTGTGTATTTCCGGATATTCTTCTCATACTCTGCCGCCTTCTCCGCCGAAGCCTGATCATCTCTGACCAGCATCTGGAAAAGGGAATCGATCTCTTTCTGATATTTCTGATTGAAGGATTCGGAATTGATATTCCAGCCGCCGGTGTTCATGAGCATGGGATCCATGATCATGTCATAATAGTTTTTATACTCGGACCTCGGCTGAATCTCGAACTGATAGGAATCCCTCCCGAACCTGCGTCCGCGGAGCGCCTCATTCAGTTCTCTGATCTGCATGCGGACGGTCTCGATATTTTCCTTGAGTCTGGCAATAAAATCATCCCGGAACTGTTCATAGGCCTTCTGCTGAGAATCCCGGATCTGATCCATATATTCCGGAAGTCTGATTTCCGACAGCTCGGCATAGTCCCTGTGATACTCTTCATTGCTTTCTTTCTCTGTATCATAGGGCATCTTGTATTCACTGTTGTAGTCTCTTCTGTGCAGATTTCTGGTCTTTCTGATCCCCTCCGCTTCATTGGCAGACAGGGCGGCACTCCGGCTGAAGCTTTCCTCGAGTGTCATGGTGCGGCGTGTGCCCTGATCACGTTCTTTCAGATACCTGGGCTCACCTGTTTCTCTGATCCAGTCCGGATCGTATGCGGCCTCGATCTCCGACGTCACCTCTGCAAGCGCCTTCTCCGCAGCGGGAACCCTCTCCTGCGAAAGATTCCGGATATCCGCTGTCAGGCTGATCACCCTGTCGTGCGCCGCTCCGGCTTCCTTTCGTTTCTCGTTTCCTGCACGCTTCACCTGATTCAGCCTGTCCTCCATGCGGTTCAGATAAGTAAAATCAAGCGCATTGTATTCCTTTTCCAGCCCGTCAAGTTCCTCCTGCAGCGCCGCCAGCCTCGGCCGCATGCCAAGCGTCCTGGCATCGCTTTCAGCTTCCTGTCCGTTCATAACCGGTGTCTGCAGTGCCTTATGGAACCTGCTCAGTTTTTTCAGAAGAAGATCATGCTCCTTCTCAAGATTTTTCAGTTCCTCCTCACGCTGTTCCAGCAGCCGCTGAAGAGAGGAACGGCCGATGAAGGGATTCCTGTACCTGGCAGGATTGATTTTTCTTGCCACATAGTTTTTATACAGCATGACGCTTCTGGTGATCGCCGTATGATAATGCGGCAGGTCCTCCGCGCGCTCGCACTTCATGACGCGGCCGAGGATATAATCCGCATACAGCCGCGCATCCGGATCATCCGTGAGGATTTCTTCCGCGAGGGATCCGTTTTCTGCACGGCAGTCCCCGTGGTCTCTTCTCAGCGATCCGATGTCGATCAGCCCGGCATCGTAGACCGGACGCTCCTCCCGCATCGCGTCATAGACCTTCAGTGCCTCCCGGTAACAGGACGGCGGGACAAGCAGATAGAATTTCTGCCGGTCCAGGTATCCCTCGATGGCGTTGCGCCATGAGGCATCACGGATCTCGAGACAGTCCGCCAGAATCCGGATATCCGCGCTTCCGTGGAAATGCTCCTGCAGCGCCGACCGGAGAGCGGAAACACTTTCCGGATAAGGCTTGATGCCTTTCTTCAGGCCGCTGATCTCATGCTCCAGCTGTTTCATCTGTCCGGAAATATCTTCCGCTTCACTTCTGCACCGGCCGTTCAGATCATAGAGTCTTCCCTGCAGCTTCTGCATGCTGTCCGCTGCCGCCGCAAAGTCAAAAGTCTCTGCCGCTTCCTCAGGAAGCTTCGCCATGTCACGGAACTGACGGTTCAGCGCCTCCTCATCCGCCGCATGCGCCTGATCCGCTTCCTCATGAAGCTCCGGGATCTGCGCCATCACATCCGTCCAGTTCTGACCGTACTGATGAAGTGCCCGCATCACGCGGTCGATTTCTTCCCTGATTTCCCTGATTTTTGTCCGGTGGTCGTCCCTGGCTGTCCGGAGCTCATGCTCCCGTGTCTTGATATCCGAAGTCAGGAATTCGCGGTTGAGCTCATCAAACTGCTTTGACAGCTCCTCAGCGGCAGCAGACAATTCCGCCTCTTCCGCCCTGCTTTTCTCCACCGCTTCCTGTTCTTCAGCCAGCGTGCGCTTCAGCGTCTCCAGCTTCAGGAACCGGTCTTCCTTACGGGCACGGATCACGATGTACTGCTGCTGCTTCAGTTTATCCAGCACGGCCTCCAGCTTATGCTGGTCTTCATCAATCACGCGGAGTGCTTCAATCCGCCTCTTCGTCCGCTCTGCCGTCTCCTCAAGCTTTTTATACTGCAGAATGTCACTCTGCATGTTGTTGATATCAATATTATTCCGGACATTGCAGACAGATTCCGTGATAAACTGTTCGATATTCGTGATCGGTGAAAAAGGAACGGCCTTGCGGAACAGACTGAAATACTTCCTCTTGATCTGACCGTAAGCGCCGAGAAGCGCCGCCTGAAAGGCCCGGTTTGTTTCATAGAAATCAATACTGTTCTTCCCGTACCGGTTCCGGACTGTCGTTCTGAGCGCTGAGATATCGAGCGGCACACCCTCCCGTGTGCAGAAACGGTCGTCCGGAATACCGTGTTTCTTCAGAATAAACCAGCGCTGCGTCCAGGTCATATCCGCATAACAGTCAGCCACAAACCCTGTGACAAAAGCTTCATGCCGCACCGTATTCTCCCATTCCAGCGCGACATAAGATGTAAAACGCCCGTTCCTGATATAGCGGAAGCCTGCCTCACCGTCATCTCCCGTCTCTCCGAAGAGGTATCCTTTCAGCGTTCTCTCTGACTTTTCATTCGCCGCCTTATTAAAAAATGTGCCGCTGGAATCGCCGAGCACGATAAGCTGCAGTGCATCAATAATCGTCGATTTGCCGGATCCTGTGTCGCCGGTCAGAAAATTGATGTCACTCCATTCGATTTCCTCATTGCTGTAGGTATACCAGTGCAGCAGGAGCATTTTCTTCAGTTTTCTCATAGCCGGTCATTCCTCCTCCGGATCCCCGGTCAGCCCGTCTTCCGCCTCTTCTGCCGTCTCATCCGCCGTGTCCTCATCTGTACCGTCCCCTTCTGAGTCATCCGGCGAATCCTTCACGAGACTGCTGAGATTCCTTATCCTCTCGTTTGAAATGATAAAAAGCAGAGAAGGCATAATGGCATACCGCGTATCCGCACGTTCCCAGGCGCCGCTGTCCTTCAGTACCAGATGAAATCTTCCGATCGTCCGGAGCGCGTCCCTCAGCTGCCGGTCCGCCGGTTTCTTTTTTATGGCGCCCACCGTCATCATCTTGTTCACAATATCACTGGTTGTCACGATAACGGTATCGGTCAGCGTGATTTTTTCCCGCTCCTCCTCATAGATCAGCCTGAGACAGTAGATCATCAGCGTCGTAAACTTGTCGAAGTGGACCCGGCTGCCTTCGAACCCGCTCGACAGCGCCATGACGCCATAGTTATTATCCACCGTCAGCCGGAAGCCCGCATAGGACAGATAATCCTGAAAGAGGTCCAGATTCCGCTCGACAAAAATATAATCCTCGTTGACCGGTCTCGTTCCCTCCTCAAAATTCATGGTGCGCGACAGCAGGTACGTATGGGCGAGCAGATAATTTGTGAGCTGCCGGAACCGCACCCTGTCTGTCATATTCAGTTTTTCAAAATCTTCCTGAAAATTACCCATTCTTTTTTCTCCTGCTGAATACAGCTTCCGGCAGCCGGTAGCCGCCATGATTCTCATACCCCTCCGAAAAATGAACGCTGTACGGCGCGCTCCGCTCCGTTCCCCGGATGGTGCCGAGCATAAACAGGATAAAATCCTCCGTGTTCTCTATCTCTGTATCCGCCGTTGTCATCTCTGTCCTGCTGCCCAGCCTGTCCATGATCCAGCCGTCGATCCGGCGGTTCGAATACTGACGCCGGACATTGTTCAGAAACGCAGCCTGGACACTCTGGTCGGCGGAGACCGGCACCGCTTTCATCGGCTTTCCCTCTTTGCGCGCCGTATGCTCCACACGGTCATACAGAGATTCCTGCGACACCCATCCGTGCCGGTAGGCCTCCAGAGAATCCTGCATTTCCTTCATCATCTCCGGCTGATCCGCATGCTGCAGAATCCGGACGAGACGGCCCCTTGCGCCCCGGTCCACGTTGATGAGATAACGGATTTTTTCCAGCGACGCGTTGGTATAATCCGTGTGCTTGCGGTCTATCTGATCAATCAGTTCGTCCAGACCGTCGTAGGTATCCACGATGTAATGGATCATCCGTACCGCCTCTGCCTCCCCGGTTTCTTCATTTTCGAAGATATTGGCGCTGATGCCCTGCCGGATGATTTCACCCATGAGACTTTCATCGAGCATCCACCGGTTCAGAATTTCGCGGATCGGATTCTTGAACCGGGGAACAGAATCCATCGTCTTCAGCGGATAATAGACCGCTTCGATCACATTTTTCTTATATTCATCAAAATGCACCGCCAGCAGCCGGTTGGGATCCATCTCCGGCTGAATCCGGTTGAAATAGCGGCGGATATTGTTGTAAAGCGTTTTCAGCTCTTCCACCAGCCGGACCGTGTTGTCATATGCGGTGCTGAGCGCCTGATACCTGTATTCCGGATGCGAATCCGAATTGTCGAGCGCGGCATAGGTGGCATAGACATAGCTGTTGTATTCTTTTCTGCTCTCCTGCGTAAGGTCGAAGAGAACCTCGATCACCTGAATGGCATAATCGGGAAGTGTGATCAGCTCCTCAAAGGATCCTCTGGCATATTCCGTCTCAATCCATCCGCAGTCCCTGAGTTTTCTCAGAAGAAAATGCGCCCGTCCGGACAGATCGCTGATATCCTCTCCCTGCTCATCCGTCGTGATGTCTTCGCTGAAATCCGCATCCATGATATCCGTTTCCATGGAATCCGTCAGCCGCGCGATCAGATCCTCCCTGCGGATCTCCAGTTCTTCCTGAAAAGCCTCATGCAGAACAAAAAGTGCTTTCGCATAGGTTTTCTTATTTTTTGACGCCAGAATACTGAAAAAGCGATCCGGCAGTATATCAAAAAGCTGACCAGCCATAACTGCACCTCATTACCATTTCTCCTGCTCCTGTGTTCCGCTGCCCGCCGGAATTTTTTCTGACATTTTCATCATCCGGTCCCTGCAGGCCGTTGCTGAGACTCTTATCTTAATGTAGCACATCGGCAGGCCCCTGACTATCTCATTTCTTTCCCGGTCCTTCCGCTCAGCTGCACCCTGACCGTGAACCCCCTGGCATGCGACCGGGTCTGACAATGAATGAGCTGCCGCTTTTTTCAGAAAAGTCTATACAGGTATTGAAATAAAGCCGCAAAAATAATAGTGTTGGAGTGAAAAAAATCTGAGAGGTTTTTATATAACCCAGGGAGAAAGGCGGAACAGAAATGGATTACACCATAAAGAACAGAGAACTTACCGTTACTCTGAAAACACTGAGCGGCACACTGAAATCGATAAAAGACAGCGAAGGCCGTGAATACATCTGGCAGCCGGATCCGGCATTCTGGACCGGTCAGGCGCCGGTCTGCTTCCCGATCTGCGGGAGCATCAGAGACAATACGGCTGAGATCGGCAGCGGAAAAACCACCAGCATGCCGCGCCACGGCATTGTCAGAAAGAGAGAATTTACCATGGAAAAGCAGTCGGACGATGAGATTGTCTTTTCCATCACCTCCGATCAGGACATGCTGGAGAAGTATCCGTTTCCTTTCAGACTGTACACCATGTATCATCTGGAAGGAAAATCACTTCGTGTCACGTATCGCGTAGAAAACACCGGCACGGAAACCATGCCGTTCTTTATCGGCGGTCACCCGGCCTTTGCCTGCCCGCTCGAGAAAGGTGAGCGTTTCGAGGACTATCACCTGATCTTCCCTGAGAAGGAAACCTGCGCGCCGTCTGCGCCGCTTTCCAACGGACTGCAGGATATGAACGACCGCACACCGCTGCTCGACAATACGGATGACCTGAAGCTTTCTTATGATTACTTCGTAAATGACGTGCGGGACCTTGACACGCTGAAGTCACGCAGCGTGAAGCTGGTTTCCGGCCGCACCGGCAGAGGTATAAAGCTGGATTTCGCCGACTTCCCGTATCTCATGCTCTGGACCAAACCGGGTGCTGAATTCCTGGCCGTTGAGCCATGGACCGGCATGTCCACAACAACGGACGAAGACGACATCTTCGAGCACAAGATCAATGTGCAGTACGCGGAGCCGGGAGAAAGCAGAGATTACACCTTTACCATCACGGTTCTTGACTGAGAAGACTGCCCGCGCAAGAGACCGACTTCGTCGGTCTGTCGCGGCGTTCGCCTCACCGCATCACACTTCGTGTGTGCGGATGCGGCTCACTGCCCGCGCAGGTCTCTGGCAACGCAGGAAGCGGACTGCACGCCCGACGGGTGTGCGGTCCGCTTCTTTCTCTTACCGGATTTATTCAATCCGTAGCTTATACAGTATGTGGCACTACTTGTAGTATGGAGTTTATCAGGCCCGAAGGCGTAATCCATGAAATGTTATGAAACAGCACTGAGTATGTATTTCTCCCCCGGCATGAAAATATGAAACGCCTGACCCGGCGCTGTCCTCCTGATCTCATCGACCACTTCCGCGGGATTCACACTGTTTACCTCATATAAATCCCAGTGCACGGGAACAAGCAGCCCGGCGCCCGTATGGGCCGCAATCAGTGCCGCTTCCCGGCTGCTGAAGCACCCGATGATATCCTGTACATACCTCCGGTAATAATCCCTCCCGTTCACAGGCATGATCTCCACATCACAGTTCATGATTCTCTGTTCCAGACCGTCATACGGGCAGCAGTCTCCGGAATGATAAATCCGGAAGCCGCCCAGACTGAACACATAACCGGCTTCCTCATAGCCGCCCTCTCCGTCCGGATGCAGTTCCTCATGTGCTGCCGGAATCATGGTCACGGAAATCTCATCCCGGGCCTCTGCCAGAACCGTCTTCTGATCTGTCACAAGCTTCAGAATCCTCTGTTCCGGTATGCCGTAAGACCGGTAAGCCCGGCATACGGATTCAGGTCCGGCAAATACCGCTTTCTGATTACACCTGAGTATGCCTCTGAGCGTATCGGGATCCGCGTGATCAAAGTGCGTATGCGTGCAGAACACATAATCCACGAAATCCAGTTCGTCAGGTCTTGCGGGCGCAGGATAAAGTCTCTTCCAGGTCACAGTACTGCTGCAGTTTCTGTCCACATAATCAGACAGATAGCCGTCAATCAGAATAGTTTTCCCTCTGAAGCGAATGAGAAAACCGGTCTGCCCCAGATAATACAGGACAGCCTGATGATCACCGGCTTCGGTCTGCAGGATCTGCTCCCGGAGAGAAAACAGTGAGCGCACCTTTGCCTGTCCCGAAAAACGCCGGTAATATTTCATGATTCCGTCGATCAGCGGCTGTTCCGCCTCCGTCAGTCCGCTGATCTCTTTCAGGATCTGTTCGGGTGATTTTTCCTTTCGTATTTCGCGCCAGGCCGTCTCGCCCTCTCCGTCGTACAGTAGCGCCGCAGCCGCCGTCATCATGAGCACTTCCGGATTACCGCCATGCTGCCGGATCAGTTTCATCGGACCGATGATTCTCTCGTTCGCACCCAGCTTCCGCTGCGGCTCACGCGCATTCCGGGCTACCGTGTCACGAATCACCGTACTCGTAAATTTTTCCCTGGAAAGTCTGGCAAAATCAGCCTGATCCGCCGGTTCATATCCGAATTCCTCACAAAGTGCCCTGTTGGTCACCTCGTAATTCCGGTCCAGCAGGGTCAGAATCTCCCTGTCATTTCCCGCCTGTCCGTAATCCGTGTATCCCCTGATATAGCCCAGATAGGCGATGACGGCACTTGCCGCATTATAGGTAAAAATCTTCCTCGTGAGAAAATTTCCGAAGCCCTTCACCGGACGGATGCCCGTCACATCAGGATCACCGCCCGACAGACGGTCCAGATCGTAGGGAAGATAAGGATAGTTTTCCGAACTGATATCGAGTCCCGGCTTTTCTTCCTTTTCCTTCCTTTCCGTCGTCGTACAGAAGACAGCCGCCTGACTTACCTTTACGTTATCTCTGTGGATGGCCGCCGACAGCACCCCTGCCGGATCAGATGCATTTTCGCAGGTGATGATATAAACTGGCCGGTCCTCCGGCAGTCTTTCGGACAGCTCACGCCCGGTCTCTTCAAGATTCGTTCCGCCAACGGAGACAAAAATATAATCCGTATCGGAAAAATCCGCATTCTCCCAGCACACCGCTCTGTAATTGCTGATTTTTACCGGTTCACGGACATCGCCGAAAAAATACACCCGGTATCCGTCGCCGCTGTCTGCCTTTTCCTGCAGCTGCTGCACCAGTTCCCTGTCTTTATCAACAAAGGTAATCGTCTCCCCCGCTTCCGCGAGAAGTCTTGCCACAAAACCGCGGCCGGTCTTTCCGGCACCAATCACCGTTATTCTGCTCATCTTTTTATTATTCCCTCCGCACAGGACAGCCATCCCGGTACTGACCTGTCTTATCTGATTCTGCCCTCCCGGCGGAATCCGTCGATTTTTTCATGGACCAGCTTTCCCAGTACACTGTCCGGCTGCACATGGCAGATATTTTCCAGTATATAGTCTGTGCCCTTCTGCTCCCTCAGCTGACGGAGCTTCTCCGCACTCGGATCATCCGGATTGTCCGTGTGATAATAAATCGCCGCTGCGATGCCCGCCGCCAGACCCTCCGGCCGGATGCCCGCCGCCTCTACCATGCGTGCAGGACCCACGAGTCTGTCATCCGGTCCGAGCTTCCTGATCGGATCACGGGCGTTGCGCTCGGTCGTATCTGCAATCACACGGTTCTGCATCTTGTTGAGTGAACCGCGCGTAAATTCGAACTGTTCTTCTTTTGAAAAGCCGTATTTTGCACAGAGAACCGCCGAGGTCTCCGCATAAACCTTCTCAAGAATTTTTACAATTTCCGGATCATTCGCTGCATCAGAGAGCACCCGGTAACCGAACAGCGCACCTACGAAGGAACAGGTTCCGTTGGCCGCATTGTAGGTATAGAATTTTCTTTCCAGAAAACCGCCGAACTCATCCACCAGATGCAGCCCGGGAATGGCCGGAAGACTTCCCTTAAGCCTGGAAGCATCCACGTGCAGATACCAGTAATCCTGCACATTCACCCACAGCGGATCCTTTTTCTTCTGTTCCTCTGTCGCATCGATGCCGCTCCGGAGGATCACCGCCTCCGTGATGCCCGTTTTCTTTTCAAAGTAAGGCTTCGCACTGTCGGAAATGGATGCCTCGATGCCGTCTCTCAGGATGTCGGCCGGTTTTTTCCAGTTTTCACATGTCACAAAATTGATGCAGGCATCCGGCATCAGTTCCGCCTTCCGCTCAATTCCCTTTGTATAAAACGGGATGATATCCTGCAGATTTTTTCCGCCGACGGCATTGAATACGGCGTCTGCATGCGCAATGGCATCAATGATCTGCTCTTCCTCTGAGTACTTCAGGCATCTGGCATCCGTTACCTCACCGCTTTTTTCCGGATTGCCCAGAATGTTGACGTAATATTTTCCGCGGCTGTTCATCAGGTCGGCCAGCTGATCTGACTTCTCGACAAAGACATGATCAATCCCGCCCAGAAAGAGCAGATGACCGATAAATCCGCGGGCGATTTTGCCCGCTCCGAAAATAACACAGGACATACATTTCCACCTTTCTGTTCTGATAACCTTCATTCCGGTTTCATATGAAAAACCGGCTTCAGCGCCGGATAAAGCGCTCTGTATACAGAAAAACGCCTGTCGAGACATGCCTTCAGGCTTCCGTCATCTGCCGGCAGATACGTCCGGTCACTTCTGACAAAACGTCTCACAGCTTCATCCGGTGTTTTCCTGTTCCTGCCGCACCAGGCGATCATGGCAGCCCCGAGGGCAGAGCAGTCATTTTCTCTTAAGGTCATGACAGGATGGCCCAGCGCCGTCGCCTTCAGCAGGTTCAGCACGGGATTCACGGCCGCACCGCCGGTCACACGGATCGCCGGCTGTTCGACGGTTAAAACAGGCTGTTCTGAAACATTCCATTCCGAAACATTCCGTTCTGAAACATTCTGTTCTGAAACATTCTGTTCAGAAACATTCTGTTCAGACACCTGACCCGAAGACAGCCGATCAGGCGTATCGTCTGACATCTTTCCGTCCATGCACGACCGGATATGAACCAGACTGAACACGACGCCCTCCAGCACCGCATAGGCCATGTGAATCCTCTGTGTACCGGCTCTGATGCCGAAGTAAACGCCTTCTGCGCCGGCGTCGCAGATCGGTGCCCTCTCTCCGTTCAGATAGGGCAGAAAGACCGGTGCCTCATCAGCCAGCCGCCGGAGCCCATTTCCCTCCCGGTGATTTTCCTGTGCCTTCAGGTCTTCCGCCGTTATCTTCTCCAGTTCTTTCAGTTCCCCGGGAAAATTCCGCCGGACAAAATCCAGCGAGGCTCCGCCTGACCCCGTCACACCGTAATGCACAAATCCCTTCAGATACGGTCCTGAAATCACAGCGCTGTCCGGCGACAGATGATCCTCCAGCCGACCGAAGTGTTCGCTCGTTCCTGTGATGTCAAAGGTATCCCCGGCAGATACGATGCCCATGCCCAGAAGGGCGCAGTAAAAATCGTTCATTCCGCAGAAAACGGGAATGCCCGCGGGGAGCCCTGTTTCTGCTGCCGCCTTCTCCGTCAGTCTGCCCGACGGCCGTATCAGGCCTTCTTCATCCCGCACCGGACACATGACAGGCAGTTCTCTGCCTTCTTTCACCCCGAGCTCATTCAGGAAAAAAGCGCTGTAGCACTGTTTTTCTGTGTTGGCGATACCTCTCCAGGAATAAGGATCCGTCACAAAATTCCCCGTCAGTTTCTCCATCAGAAAATCCTTGGGCTGACAGATCCTCACCGCCTTCGGATGATGTTTTCTGATATACCGGATCCTGGGGATCGGATAAGAGATCAGATGCGGGTGCATCATGCATATTTCTCTGATAAAACACGATCCGTCATATCCGGCGAGCGTTTCCGCCAGTTCTTCTGTCCCCGCACCGTCCGACCACGGAATCACCGTATACGGACCCTGCTCCGTTTCCCGGAACAGATAGGTTCCCACCTGAGACGACAGGCCGACGGCCGCGGCATCCTGCAGACCTTCCATGCTCCGCAGGGCTTCTGAAATGGCGGTCCACCAGCATGCCGGCGGATCTCCCCTGTAGGAAGCCTTTGCCTTCAGAATGCTCCCGTCCTCCCTGAGGCCGACTGTTTTTACCGACGATGTGCCGAGATCTATCCCGAGGATCATACCGTTCGGACAGTTCCGTTCATTCTCTGTGAGCATACGGTATTCCTCATATATCTCTGACAAAAACAGCCTTGACAAATCCCTGCGGGCGCTCTCTGACCATCCGGATTCCCCGCTCATAATCTTCAAGCGGCATTCTCTCTGTGATCATCCGGCTCAGATCAATGATGCCGTCTTCCATCAGGTGCATCGCCTTTTTATGCATATTCCAGTTATTGCCGGCGCCGACCACCACGAGATTATTCAGATGAATATCATCCACGTGAATCTGCATGTCTCTGCCCCGGCCATAGCCTGCCAGAGCGACCGTGCCGCCCTTCCGGGCTATCCTGAGACACGACTGAATGCATTCCTCTTTTCCGGTGGCATCGATGATCACATCCGTTCCTTCGGGATGGATTTTTTTCATCTCCGCCTCCAGATCCTGTTCCTGTGTCGCGATCACAGCATAAGCGCCCATTTCTTCAGCAATGCCGAGTCTTCTCCGGCTGGATGCTGCCACCACGATTCTGCGCATTCCCATCGCCTTCCCGACAGCGAGCATGCAGAGCCCGATGGAACCTGATCCCATGATCAGCAGCGTGTCACCGAGACCGGCTCCTGCCTTCTTCATGGTTCCCAGCGCCACACCGAGCGGCTCGCACAGCGCAGCTTCTTCAAAAGTCACATGATCCGCTTTTTCACAGAGGCCGTAGCAGGGAACGATGACATATTCCGCATAGGCACCATTGCGTTTGAAACCGATTTCCTCAAAATGTTTACAGTATCTCCAGTTTCCGCTCCGGCAGGCATCACATTTCAGACATACGACATCGTTGCTTCCGATCACAGGTTTCCCGATCCACTCCTCATCCTCTGCGCTGCCAACGGCATCTACGATGCCGCTCCATTCATGTCCCGGAATCAGCGGATAATTTGCCGCGATTCTCCCGTCGATCACTTCCAGATCTGTGGCGCAGATGGCACACGCCTCTACGCGGACTCTGGCGAACCCTGCCGGCGGCTCCGGAATCTCCGTCTCTGTCAGATGGATAACACCCGGCTTCTCTATTCTGACTGCTTTCATCCCTGTCCTCCTGATACATCTATGATCTGCATACACTTTTCTGTCCTGTCTTCCTCAAAGGAAGCAGGCGGTTTTCATTTCACACTAACCGTAACACAGCGTGAAAAGTGCTTCAAGAGAAGGCGGCAGGAAAACAGTAGCCACTGATCATTCATGGGCAGCTGCTGTCGGCATGCAAAGGGGAACAGACGCGACTCTCCTGCGAGTGTCGCATCTGATCCCTCTGTTCGTTCCATGACTCCTTCCTCATCTGCACTGCAGCCTGTGGTGTTTTTACAGAATCCGACTCTTACTGCACTGGCGTATCCGGCTTCTCCCTCACCACCATTTTCTCAACGGACATTCCTCTGTTCCGGTAGCTGCAGCAGCATTTCGTACACAGGTTGAACGCCTCAAATTTCTTTCTCGCTGCCTGCTCATCTCCGTAAACCTTCCAGCAGCCGATACATTTATATCCTTTGGCGTGATTCAGGATGAAATCTTCGACATCCTCCGGCGGATAGCCCAGAAAAAGACCGATCTCATGAGGAAAATTTTCCGAAGAGCGCAGTCTTGTGCTCAGCTCTTTCAGTCTGCACTCCGGTCGTCCTTCCGGATAATGCTCCTTCTTCAGGATTGCCTCTGCCCTGCTGTCCTTCAGGTCCTTTTCCAGTCTTTCCGGCCGGTACATGTAGATCAGCGCTCTGCCTTCTCTCAAGCAGAGAGGAAGAATGCGGATTCCCTGGCAAGCAGGAACAGGGGCATTCGAAAGATAGTGAAAATATGAATGCTGTCGCCTGCCTGCTCCTCTGGTAATGAGCCAGCGCATGTCTGACAAAAAAAGGGCAGTGAAAAAACGTCTCAGCGTTTCTTCACTGCCCCGGTCTCTCTTCTCAGAGCTCAGGCATCTTTCCAGACAGATTCGGCGATTTTCTTTACGAGGCGGATCTTCTTCCACTGATCTTCCTCTGTCAGAATATTCCCCTCCTCTGTAGAGGAAAAGCCGCACTGTGTAGACAGGCACAGATGCTCCAGCGGAACATACTGTGTTGCTTCATGAATTCTTTCAATGACGGCATTCTCATCTTCCAGTTCCGGATATTTGGATGTCACCAGTCCCAGAACGACGTACTGATCTCTGATTTTTGACAGCGGCTGGAAATCTCCCGCTCTGTCACTGTCATATTCCAGGAAAAATCCATCCACGTTGCAGTTTGCAAAGAGGATATCCGCAATGCGGTCATATCCGCCTGATGAAAACCATGTCGAACGGAAATTTCCGCGGCAGATATGCATGGTGATGGTCATATCAGCCGGCTTTTTCTCTATGATGCGGTTGATGACATCGACATAATGCCTTCCGACTTCATCGACGTTGATGCCCTTTGATGCATAGGTCTCTCTCTTTTCCGCATCACAGAACTCACCCCAGGAAGTATCATCCAGCTGCAGATAACGGCAGCCCAGTCTGTAAAAAGCGAGCATCGCATCTGTATAGGTCTGTACGATGTCATCAAACAGTACGTCTTCCCTGCCTGCATATCTCGGAATGGGCTGATAGGTGCTGCTGCTGCGGACACAGGCGATGAGATGCAGCATGGAAGGAGACGGAATCGTCATCTTTGTGTCGACATCCCCCGCCACCTTTTTCAGATAGCTGTAGTGTGCAAGGAAAGGATGATCCTCCGGGAAGGTTATCCTGTCCGTAAACGTCAGCGTCGCCCCCTTGGGCTTCGAGCCCTTGAACTCGACCGACCAGTTCTGCTGGTCAACTTTTTCCACGCCGCCGAGCTCTTCCAGAAAATCCAGATGCCACATTCTCCTGCGAAATTCTCCATCGGTTACTGCATGAAGGCCTTCGCTCTTTTCTTTCTCCACCAGTTCCTTAATGCAGGCATCTTCCACTGCCGTCAGTTCTTCCCGGCTGATTTTTCCCTCTGAGAATTTCTGACGGGCCTCCTTTAATCTTTCAGGCCGCAGGAAACTGCCGACGATGTCATATCTGTAGGGTCTTCTCACTTCTCACATCCCCTTTCCTTCTGTCTGTACCGCATCAGCTGCTCCTCATTACTTCTTCAGAAGCTTCTTCAGATCCTCATCCGGTGTGCTGATCGGTCCGATGTTGTACTGATCAACCAGAATCTTCAGTACGTTCGGAGAGATGAATGCCGGCAGTGACGGTCCGAGCAGAATGTTCTTAATGCCCAGATGAAGGAGTGTCAGCAGGATGCAGACAGCCTTCTGTTCATACCAGGAAAGAACGAAGGAAAGCGGAAGGTCATTGACACCGCAGCCGAATGCATTTGCCAGAGCTACGGCGATCTGAATCGCACTGTAGGCATCATTGCACTGTCCGACATCCATGATGCGCGGGAATCCCGCAACAGTACCGAGATCCAGGTCATTGAATCTGTACTTTCCGCATGCCAGTGTCAGAACAATGGAATCTTCCGGCGTCTTCTTTACGAACTCCGTATAATAGTTTCTTCCTGCCTTAGCGCCGTCGCAGCCACCGACAAGGAAGAAGTGGCTGATTTTTCCTGCCTTGACTGCCTCAACGATCTCTCCAGCATGATCAAGAACGAAGTTGTGACCAAAACCGGTCGTTACCGTATGGCCGCCGTTGATGCCTGTCATCACGTGATCCTCAGGATAACCGCCCAGCGCCAGCGCCTTCTCGATCACCGGTGTGAAATCCTTTTCCGGTCCGATGTGCTGAAGATCCGGGAAGGAAACCACATCTGTCGTGAAAACGCGGTCCTTATAGGAAGCTTTCGGCGGCATCAGGCAGTTGGTCGTGAACAGGATCGGCGCCGGAATATCTGCGAATTCCTTCTGCTGATTCTGCCATGCCGTACCAAAGTTGCCCTTGAAATGCGGATACTTCTTCAGTGCAGGATAAGCGTGCGCCGGCAGCATCTCACCGTGTGTATAGACATTCACGCCCTTGCCTTCTGTCTGCTCCAGAAGAAGCTGCAGATCCTTCAGGTCGTGTCCTGTGATGACAATGAACGGACCCTTCTCAATCGTGAGCGGAACCTCCGTCGGCTCAGGATTGCCATAGGTTTCCGTATTCGCCTTATCAAGAAGTGCCATGCACTTCAGGTTGATCTCACCTGTTTTCAGAACCAGCGGAAGAAGCTCATCTGCCGTCATGTCCTCTCCGATGGCAAAGAGACCCTGACCAAAGAAGCGGTCTACATCCGGATCACTGTATCCCAGCATGCGGGCATGATGCGCATAAGCCGCCATGCCTCTGAGGCCGAACAGGATCAGGGATTTCAGAGAACGGATATCCTCGTCCGCGTTCCACACCTTATTCATATCGTAATCTTCGTTGTTTCCGCAGGGATCGGAGCAGGAATTGCAGAGAGGCGCCATAACATCCCGCTGAATATGTGTCAGCTCGATCTGCTTTCTGATGGACTCCGCATCGAAATTCACGTTGGTGATCGTCATGAAAAGTCCGTCAATAAGCATCTGCCAGGTCTCATCCGGAATCTCTCCGTCGGCATCTGTCGTGTGCGCGAGGCCGATCAGCGCACCTGTCAGTTCATCCTGAAGTTTCGCAACGTCTGCCGGTTTTCCGCAGACACCTGATCTTCCTGTGCAGGCTTTGCATCCTGCTGTCTGTTCACACTGAAAACAAAACATATCACCCATCTGTCATTCCTCCTTGATTAACTTATCTGTTCTTACCCTGCCAGTTACCTTTTCACTGCCTGTTTACACATCAGGTACCCGATTGAGTTACCTGACTGCTCTGTTCACTTTCTGATACACATCATATGCCGGAAATGATAAAATGTATGTTGCGCAGACAACAAATCGGAGGAAAAATCAATGAGATCAGCCTATGTATCTTCTTCAGAAAAAAATCCGGCAAAACTGAGCCATGCCGATTATGAGGCCGTCGCCGGATCCGTCCTTTTCTCCGGCATCAGCCGGGCTGAGATGGTGTCACTCCTGCCATGCCTTAACGACCGGAAGAAGGATTTCAAAAAGGGCGAATGGATCCTGCAGGCCGGTGACAGGCTCTCCAGCGTGGGGCTCCTTCTGTCCGGCAGCGCCCATATCGAGCGATATGATTACTGGGGAAACCGTCACATCGTGACGTCAGTCAGCCCCGGCGACATCTTCGGGGAGAGCTATGCCGCTGCACCGGACAGCACCATCAACGTCAGTGTACTGGCTGATGAAAACCTGTCGGTGCTGTTTCTGGATCTGTCCAGAACGCTCCACATGTGTTCTTCCTCCTGCCCGTTCCACGCGCGCCTGATCGATAATCTGGTATCTCTTCTGGCCAGGCGGAATCTGATCTTAAACGAAAAGCTGACGTATGTCACGCAGCACACGCTGCGGGACAAGATCCTGTCTTACCTTTCGGCAGAATCCATACGTCAGCATTCCTCCTATTTTGATATACCCTTTGACCGCCAGCAGCTGGCTGACTACCTGAATGCGGAGAGAAGCGCTCTGTCCGGTGAACTGTCCCGCCTGAAAAAGGACGGCATCATCGATTACCAGAAAAATCACTTTTATCTCAGATCACCGGTGAACAGCGGAGAACAGCCGGAAACCAGCCGGTAATCCTGCCTGCTGACCCGGCGGACAGACAGCGGAATCCTGCCTGCCGCCGGCGAACACGCAGAGGAATCCCGCCTGCTGCCGGCGAACACACAGAGGAATCCCGCCTGCTTCCGGCCGATACACAGCAGATATACCCGATCAGTCTAAGTCTGTGATATCCTCTACAACTTCCAGTGTGCCGAGGTACTCGCCTTTTTCGGACCTCACCGCCATATAACGGACATAGGCCTTCCTTCCGTGCTTCGGCGCCACAAAGGAAACCACGTTCTTTTCACCGCTTCTCAGCTGATTGATCACATTCTGAACGATCGCAATGACTTTCGGCGGATGGCATTCATATACCTTGCGGCCGAGTGCCGATAACGGACGCGGGAAGAGGGTTGAATTTTCTGAGAAATAGCGGCTGGTATCTTTCGCATCGATAAACGTAAGTTCCACAGGCAGCGTCCTGAGGATTCCCTCAAGCTCGGCAAGAGAAAGCTTTCCTGTCGGAAGCTGAATCTCCGCGTCTTTCACAGCGCCGTCTGACAGAACGGACGCCGTCTGCTTCTCTGCTTTGTCCGCTTCCTTCCATTCCGGGATATCCGTGATCCATGAGAAACCGAAGCGGGGCAGATCACGGTAGATCAGCTGCCACTCCTCCGCTGTCAGATTCTTCTCTGAGAGCGGGAAAAGGATCTTCTCCTCCTTAAAAATCATTTCACGCATACGGGCAGTCAGCTTCTCGATTTTTTCCCGGAGATCCTGCTGTACGCCGGCTCCCTGTACCTGAGTTCCGGCATCTCCGGCTGCCTGAGCCGCCTGTCCTGACAGCTCACCGGCCAGTGCCTTGTTGGTCTTGCGGATTTCAACGTCCACATTCCACATCACATCCGCCGGTCCGCGCACGCCGTGCCGCTTCAGTGCGGGAAGAATCAGCTCATCTTTCTTATCATAATGCGCTCCTGAACGGGTGAGATCCTTAAGGCTGTCCAGAACAGCTTCCGCGTCTGCTCCTGTCTCCAGCAGCTGCTGAAGCCGGTCGAGCCGTTTCATGAATTCCCTGTTTTCGAGTGTCAGGATATTCAGCGGATGGCCCTCCGTTTCTGCGCTTTTCGCTGAGGGCATGTTGCTGACATTCGCAGGGATCCTGCGCCCGGCTTCTCTTTTCTCCATAGACTGTCTGACAGCATCCTCTGCATTGTCGATCCGCTCTTCACGTGTATCTCCATGAAAGAGGGCGGAATGAATATCGCAGAGCTTCTGCACCTGTGAAATGGGCGTTCCGTTCTGGATCATATTTTTTTCCGCATCGACAATATCAGCCGCATCCACGGAACCGAAATTCTTCCGGAAATCTTCCTGAACGCTCTCAAGAGATTCACCCTGGTTAAGTCGGTCAATGTAGTTCATCAGTTCATCTGCTCTTGTATTTCCACCGTTTTCTGCTGCCATTGTACAGCCTCCTTTTCTGTTCCTGATTTTAATTTTCTCTGCCTGCTGTTGTCTGCTGTTGTATCTGTCTGTACTGAATCTGCTGTCTCTGCATCAGATTGTTACATTCTCTATTGTTACATTCTCTATTGTTACATTCTCTCTGCATCGGATATGTGTTATCCCGTCCTGATCGGATATGTGTTATCCCGTCCTGCGGGTATAACATACGGCAGAAAATATGATCTGTATGTTGTCTGGACAACATACTATTGACCTGTTTTATCCTATGATACAGTTGCAGCACGGAGATGAACAGCAAGGACAGAGAAAGGAGCAGCAAAGCATATGCGTGAAAAGACAGCTGAAGTATTTTCCATAGCAAAGGATAATGCACCTGTTCCGGGATGCACAGTCTCTAAGGAAGTCAGCGGCGGAGTCAACAGCATCAGCTATTTTTCTCTTGCAAAAGGAACAGATATCAGTGCTGAGATTCATCCTTATCATAAGTTTATACTTGTGGCAGACGGAACGCTGACCGTATACGGAAGGGACGGATGGTCCCGGAATCTTCAGACCGGTGATGTGATCCTTACGCAGACCGATGTGGCTGTCGGAATGAGAACGGATACCGGAGCGGTATATACAGAGCTGCAGCTCAGAAAGGAAGATAAAATGAACGAAGTAATCAAAGCAGGTGAAGTATTTAAACTGGCGGATCTGATTCCTTATCAGGACGGCAAAATCATTAATATGGACATTGTTCATAATGATAAGATGAAGTTTGTCATCATGGCCTTTGACGCCGGCACAGGGCTGGCAGAGCATGCGGCACCCGGCGAGGCGCTGATTTTTGCACTGGACGGAGAAGCCGTGATCGTCTACGAGGGTAAAGAGCATCGCATCAGAGCGGGCGAGAATTTCCATTTCGCAAAGGGCGGCCTGCATGCCGTTAAGGCAGATAAAAAGTTCAAGATGGCACTTCTGCTGACCCTGTGATACATAAACCAGTTGCCATATGTGATTCATATCATACTTATTTATGTCATGTAGTTATGAAGTTTATATAAATTAGTGTCTGCTGAACAAACGTAAAAAGTTCAATTTTTCCAGTAAATATGCGGCTTTGCGGCACCTATAGGAGTATAATAACTGTAAGGATTTCAAA
>ONOC01000066.1 GCA_900319355.1 uncultured Eubacteriales bacterium
CCGAACAGGCCGATAGCGGAGCCAGAAAACTAACAATGGAGGGGCTTAACGGGCATTTCTGCCACGGATTTTACCCACAGGTACGCCCGAAGAGCCAAAGATAATAAGGAAAAGGCTGAGTCTCAGGCTGACCTTACTGTTACCGATTCTACTGTTAAGGATACCAAGCTTTCCGAGCTTCCTTCCACAGGTGGTCGCGGTACGATGATCTTCACACTGATCGGCTGTGCCGTAATGATCTTCTTCGCAGCTTCCTACATGAAGAGCAAGAAGAAAAATGCTCAGTAATCAGCAGATTTCATCAAAGTTCTAAGCGTTTAATATACCGTAAGGCATAAATGATCGGATTATGCTCCGGGGTCTTCGGGCCCCGGAGCAGCGATCCGAAATTTTAAAGTAAATGGAATGATTAAAATGGATGCCAATAAAACATCAGAAACAAGCCGGAAAAAGATAAAGATCAAAAAAACAGTATATCTGATAGGTTTCCTTTTCGGTTTGTTCGTGCTGTTTTATCCGACAATATCGAATTACTGGAATAATTACCGCCAGAAAGTGCTGAACAGTAATTATGAAGATCAGGTCTCCGAGATGGAAAAGAACGGAGATATTGATTACGAGGCTGAGTGGGCAAAGGCAGAAACCTATAATAAGGCACTCCAGCCGATCAAGCTGCCGGATTCCTTTGCGGAAGCGGAAAACAGTGAGTCCGAGGACCAGTCCTATATGGACTGTCTGAATCTGACCGGTGATGGCATGATGGGAACAGTAGAGATTCCATGTATCGACATCAAACTCCCGATTATGCACACGACAGATGCCGAGGTACTGACCAATGCCGCGGGTCATCTGGAAGGATCTTCTCTTCCGATTGGCGGTGAGAGCACACATTCGGTCATTGCAGCACACAGAGGACTTGCCACAGCAGCTCTGTTCACGGACCTCGATAAAGTAAAGGTCGGCGATCATTTTTATCTGCATATTCTGAATAAGACACTCGCCTATGAGGTGGAAGAGATCAACGTGGTTGAGCCGGACGATACAGATAAACTGAACGTGCAGGAAGGCCGGGATTTATGTACACTTCTGACCTGTACGCCATACGGTGTGAATACGCAGCGTCTGCTTGTGACAGGACACCGGGTCGATTATGACGAAGATACGGCCAAAGCCGAGCAGGTCAACCCGCTGCTGGGTGTCAGCTCGCACACAAGCTACCTGCTGTGGTCGCTGGGCGGCCTGATCGTGACACTGCTTTTTATCAGCTGGCTGTATAGCAGAAGCAGGAAGAAGTCCGGCCATAAGAAGAAAGATGAGTAAAGGGAAAAAGATATTTTTCTTCCTCGGCTTCCTCGCAGGATTTCTGATCCTGATGTATCCGATGTTTTCGGATCTTTGGAACCGGTGGAGAAACAGTCTGCTGACCTCCGGCTATCAGCAGCAGGTGGAGCAGATTGATGAAGCAGATAAAGAGCAGATTCTGGCAGATGCCTATGAATATAACGCGCAGCATACGGTCAATGAAGTTGAGGATGTATTTGACAATTCCGAAGAATATGTCCTGACGCACCCGTATGACACGCTGCTGAATCCGAATAACGATGAGGTCATGGGATCGATTGAGATCCCGAAGATCAAGGTAGATCTGGCGATCTATCATGGAACCGGTGAGGAGGCGCTGGCCAAAGGCGTCGGTCATGTGCAGGGAACTTCTCTGCCGGTCGGCGGTGAGAGCACGCACGCCGTGCTGGCCGCACATCGCGGTCTGGCAAATGCGAAGCTGTTTACCGATCTTGATCAGTTGGAGACAGGCGACAAGTTCTTCCTTCATATCATGGGAGACACGCTGGCCTATGAAGTTGATGAGATCAATGTGGTGGATCCGGACGATATGTCCCATGTCGCGATTGAGGAAGGACAGGATCTGGTTACGCTGCTGACCTGTACGCCGTACGGTGTGAACACGCAGCGGCTTCTGGTGCGGGGGCACAGAATTCCGTATTCGGAAGAGGATCTGGAAAATGAGGCCGATAAATACACCATCAGCATGAATCATCAGGATCCGGTAAGATATTTTGCCGCCGGGCTGATGGCAGTCATTATCATAATCATGATTATCCGCGGTATTATGGATCGCCGTGAGAGGAAAAAGAAAAATGAATAAAGCAACACAGGGGGAATTTCCATGAAGAGAGCAGGAAAGATTATTTTAGCGGCTGTGATGTCGATAGCATGCCTGTTTGGAACAGCATCTGAAGCGCAGGCTGGTTCCTATGCCGGAATAAATCTGGAAGATGGAAAAACCTGTACCGCAGAAACGGTGTTGGTGGACCAGGATACTTATAATCAGACAGAGCCGGTTTATGTCCAGGGCGCCGAGCTGTCACTGGTCAAAGTGGCCGATCTGAATACAGACGGCACCTATACGCTTCTGTCAGATTTTGATGGCTTGGACGGCTGGGATGCCTATATAGGCGGCAGCGGTACGTCATCTGATGCACAGACAGCAGCGAATGCGGCGCAGGATATTGCAGCTGCCAAAGGAATCGAAGCGGCGGACAAACAGACAACCGGTGCAGATGGCAAGGCAAAGCTGACAGCTGACAGCTACGGTATTTACCTGCTTTATGAATCCGGTCAGGAGACAGGCACGACAGCTGTGAAGTATTTTGAGATGAATCCGGTTCTCGTGCAGATGCCGCTTCTTCAGGACAATCAGTGGGTGTATGACCAGACATTGAAGCCGAAGATGGTGATCAATACCGGTACTTCCATCAAGATCAGAAAACGCGCACAGCAGGACGGCAAGGTTACGGATACACAGGTTATCGGTGCAGAACTCGCCATTGTCAGTGCGGATGATGAGAGCAAGGTGCTTGACCAGTGGACAACATCCACGGTGGATCATGATTCCGTTCTTCTCAAACCGGGAAAATACATCCTGAAGGAGACGAAGGTGCCGGATGGCTATGAGCAGGCATCGCCGATCAGCTTCGAGATGAAGGCAGACGGAACGATTGTGATTGACGGCACTGAGCAGAGTGCTGCAGAGATCGTCATGCCGGATCCGGTAAAGGTAACAACACCTGCACCTACACCGCAGAACCCTTCTGTTGTTCAGAAGATCACAAATATGGTAAAAACCGGTGATACAGCGCAGATCGCCCTGTGGAGCATCATGGCAGCCGCGGCATTATGTATCGTGATTGCTTTGATCGTACGCAGAAAGAAACAGCAGAATAAGTAATATTCATAAAATTACGAAGAGATTCCCGTAAAAAGGAATCTCTTTTTTATATGTTCGTATTTCAGATCGCAAACGCGAAATCCGTTTTCAGACAGGGAAAACCATATGATCTCCGGTTTCGGTATTCACCACCGGAAACTCACCGTGTACGGCGTCGCCGCGCGCCGGAAAAGTGGAGAAATTGTCGCAGGAGAGCAGGTTTCCCTTTTTCATGACTTTGTCTGCAGTTGTGTGTCCGACGGCGTGAAGAAATTGATCAGGGCGGTATAGCGGCTGCGCCGTGTACTGCGGGCGAAAAAGGACAGGCGAATCATCGGTCCACATCTTTTCAGGACGCAGCCGGTTGATCCGGCTGATCACGGCGTCCGCATTGTGATACAGCAGCGCGCGCACATGCCGGCGGACAAAGGAATCCGCCAGTCCGGCGTGGCTGAAGAGCACGCAGCCGATCCGGTGGACATAGCCGATTTGGTGCCGGTCCGGCAGAACGCCCTGAAGATCTTTGATTTTCCGGAGAACGGTGTAATCCGCGGCGGTGCTGATGCCGGCTTCCGTGTGATGCAGCAGATAGCTCAGCTCGTGATTGCCCCAGCACCAGAGCGTATCCGGAAAAGCCCGCGCAAAATCGATCGCGGCGTCAAAAGTTTCCTCATACAAAGGGACATTGTATTTCTGATCCCAGTCATCCGGCAGGTCCATCAGGCAGACCGCCTGCGAGATCTGATGCTGCCGCATGATCCGGGCGGCGTATGTGAACATGGCCGGTTTGAGGTGAACGTCCGGTATTACAAGCACCTGCATCAGCGCATCCCCCTTTGCCTGTAAAAAGCACAATCAGTCATAATCGAATCGGCCGGCGTTTTTCTGCTCCAGCACCCGGATGCAGTGATAAGCCATCTCGTTGTACGGCGTCGGCACGCCGTATTTTCTGCCGAGACGAACCGCGGTGCCGCACAGCATGTCGATTTCGGTCGGCCGCCCCGCGTCGAGGTCCTGCAGGGTGGAATAGCGGGAGCGGTAAGGAATGCCGGTCCCCTTGATATAGATCGCCGGGTCGCGGGCGGAAATGTCAATGCCCTGTGCTGCGGCGATGGCGATGATTTCCCCGCGCAGGCCGTCGCGCAGCGCCGCCATGTCCGGGCTGTCGGCGTTGGCCCCGATGCCGACGCCGAGGATTGCCTGCGGGATATTCATGCAGACGTTGAGGGCATATTTTCGCCAGATGTCGCGGAGAATGTTATCGGAGACCCGGCACAGAATGCCGGTCCGCGTGAAAAATTCCCGGACAGCCTGTATCCGCTCCGTCTCATTCCGGCCGCCCGGCTCTCCGAAGAAAATACCCATGCCGCGCCCCGGCTCATCGTAAGTCAGCGTTCCATCAGAGGCACGCTGCGCCGTAATGCGGATGACGGCGTGCATGACCTGCCGCATCGGCAGCACTTCGCCGATGATCTCTTCCGAATCGACGCCGTTGAGCAGGCTCATAACCTGTGTGTGCCCGTCCGCCGCCGCGGCAATCATCGGCAGGGCGTCCCGCAGGGAATAATATTTCCGCGCAGCGATAATGAAATCCGTGCCGCGTGCCTCGGCCGGCGTCTTTACGGCAGGGCATATATGGCGGCCGTTTACGGTCAGCCCCTGAGCCTTGAGCTGCTGTGCCCGCTTACCCTCAGCCAGAATACAGAAATCGACATCCTCTCTGCCGGCCAGTTTGTCGGCAATGTAACCGCCGATCGCCCCGGCACCGAGCAGCGCGGCAGAATGAATTATCATGGCAAAACCTCCTTATCCGCGGTTGTAATCATCCTGAATCAGGCAAAGCCCCTTCGCCGGCACCGTGAATCCGGCCAGCGCACGGCGCTTTTCGTGAAATAACGACGGCATGCTTTCCGGTGTGCGTTTGCCCCAGCCGACTTCGAGCAGCGTGCCGGTCAGAATCCGCACCATGCTGCGCAGAAAGCCGTCTCCGTGGTAGGTAAACGTCAGATAATCGCCGCTGACCCGGATGTCGATGGTATCCAGCGTCCGCACGGTCGATTTTTTCATGTGGACGTTGCCGCAGAAGCTGGCAAAATCATGTTTGCCGGTCAGATAACCCGCAGCCTCGCGCATTTTCTCAACGTCCGGCATTTTATCGAGCACGTAGACATATTTGCGGTCGAAAACCGGCTTGAGCTGCCCGATGTAGCAGGTATAGCGGTAGGTCTTGCCGATGCAGTTGTAGCGGGCGTGAAACTTGTCCGAAGCGATCCGCACATCGCGGATGCAGATGTCCTCCGGCAGGTAGCGGTTCATGTAATCCCGGATCTGCTGCGGCGAAAGGTCGGTATTAAGGCGCGCATTGGCAGTCAGCGCCAGCGCGTGTACGCCGGCATCCGTGCGCCCGGCGCTGATGACGTCGACGCTGTCGCTGCCCGTCATGCGGGCAAGCACCGTCTCGATCTTTCCTTGAATCGTCAGATCTTTTCCCGGCTGATGCTCCCAGCCATAGTAGCGCGAGCCATCGTAGGAAATGGTAAATTTGTAATTGTTCATTTGCGTACCTCACATAGTTATGCCTGTATTTTACCATAAAAAGCTTGAGGGAAAAAATTGCCTGTGCTATGATAGCCGTATAACTTAATAACAACAGTCAGGTGCCGGATTTTCAGATCCGGATAATAGGGAAACAGGTGTAAATCCTGTACGAACTCGTCACTGTAACCGGTCGATGCTTCAATATGCCACTGCGGCAGCGGGAAGGCGAAGCGGAATCATAGCCGGAAGCCAGGAGACCTGCCTGACTGGATACGGAGCAGGAAACTGCTCAGGCCACGAGCAACTGGCAGTATGAAAGCAATCTGAATAAGGGTAGTATACTGTCTGTCTCTCAGCTGCAGGGACAGACTTTTTTTATGCGGACAGCGGGGCAAAGTCTGCCTGTGCAGACTTTCCTGAAGAACGCCGCAGTAGCGGGTAAGAGCGCAGCGCGCATTTTTCCGCAGCCTATGCTTCCTGACATGCCGGTTTTTCTGTGGACTTCCGATGTTCCGTAAGAAACACCGGTAATTTTGTGAGGAGGTATTACAATGAAAAAGGCAGCAGCAGTTATGTTAAGTTCGGTTCTCATTCTCGGGATGCTTACCGGATGCGGCAGCAGTTCTTCTTCGCCGTCAGCAGCAGCGACGGAGACAGAAACATCGGTGGATGCGGACCAGGCGGCAGCGGATCACGTCGCTGATCTGATCGACGCTATTTATGTGCAGGAACGTACGGATGATACGGATAAACAGTGCACAGAAGCAAAAGAGGCATGGGATGCTCTGACAGATGCCCAGAAGGAGCTGGTATCCGGTGAATTTGCGGATCCTGACTATTTCGGAAGAGATACGGGAGACGCTTCCGCAGACGATCCGCTCAATGAAGATGGCATCGGCGAAAATGAGATTCTTGTTGTCAGCTTCGGCACTTCTTTCAATGACAGCCGCGTAAAAGATATCGGCGGCATTGAGAAGGCACTGCAGACAGCTTATCCGGACTGGTCCGTCAGAAGAGCCTTTACGGCGCAGATCATCATCAATCATATTCAGGCACGGGACGGCGAGAAGATCGACAATATGGATCAGGCTCTTTCCCGCGCCGTCGATAATGGCGTGAAGAACCTCATTGTTCAGCCGACGCATCTGATGCATGGAGCGGAATATGATGAACTGACAGAAGCCGTGAACAAATATCAGGACAGCTTCGACTCTGTTAAAATCGCTGAACCGCTGCTGGGCGAAGTCGGCTCGGATGAGACACAGGTCAACGATGATAAGAAGACCGTTGCCGAGGCCATTACCGAAGCGGCTTATACGGAAGATGGCTATGATTCACTGGAAGCAGCGGCAGACGACGGAACGGCCTTTGTCTTTATGGGACACGGAACCTCTCATGAGGCTGCCATTACCTATGATCAGATGCAGACGCAGATGAGTAATCTCGGATATGCCAATGTATTTATCGGAACGGTAGAAGGCAAACCGGCGGATACAGAGTGCCAGGCCGTCATTGACAAGGTAAAGGACGCCGGATACAGCAAAGTTGTTCTCAGGCCTCTGATGGTGGTTGCCGGCGATCACGCCAACAACGATATGGCAGGTCAGGATGATCCGGATTCCTGGTACAATCGGTTCCTCGATTCCGGCAATTTTGACAGTGTCAGCTGCCAGATTGAGGGCCTTGGCGAAATACCAGCCATCGAAGACCTTTATACAGCACATACAGCAGCCGTTATGGGAAACTAAGCACGGCGGGAAAAGCGAGGAAAATATGAATAACAGTAAAAGAATGAAATCTATTGCTGCCATACTGTGTGCGGCGGCAATCAGTATTTGTTTTACAGGATGCGGCAGCAGTTCATCTTCCGCATCAGTCAGCACGGCAGTACAGGAAACCGAAACCGTTTCTGCGGAGACCGCCGGCGCGGCAGAACTGGAAGACGGCGTCTATGATGCTGAATTCACAACAGACAGCGAAATGTTTCATGTGAATGAAACATGCGATGGAAAAGGAAAGCTGACGGTTGAAAACGGGAAGATGACCATTCACATCACGCTGACCTCTGAAAACATTGTGAATCTGTACGTGGGCAGCGCGGAAGATGCGCAGAAGGACGGCGCTCAGCTGCTGAAACCGGTAACAGATACGGTTACTTATGAGGACGGTACGACAGAAGAAGTATATGGTTTTGATGTGCCCGTTCCGGCCCTCGATCAGGAGTTTGATCTTGCACTGGTCGGCACGAAGGGAAAATGGTATGATCACAAGGTCATGGTGTCCAACCCCGTTCCTGTGCAGGAGGAAACGGAACAGGGAACCGGGAATCAATGATCTGCTGACGTGTAAGGCGCTTTCATCCGGCAGGATGAAGGCGCTTTTTTCGCCTATAAGTGATATAATACAATAAGTTGAAAAACGGCAGAAAATCTGCAATAATAAATCTCACCTATATAAGATGAACAGGAGGCATACCCATGGCACGGGAAATGATTATTGTACTTGATTTCGGCGGTCAGTACAACCAGCTGATTGCACGAAGAGTCAGAGAGAACCATGTATACTGCGAGGTCTGGCCGTACACGAAATCGCTTGAGGAGATCAAAGCGGCACAGCCGAAGGGCATTATTTTCACGGGCGGCCCGAACAGCGTCTACGACCCGGCATCTCCGCACTACGACAAAGCCATCCTTGATCTTGGCATCCCGATTCTGGGTATCTGCTATGGTTCCCAGCTGCTCGCCTGGATGCTCGGCGGCGAGGTCGCGACCGCACCGGTCAGCGAATACGGCCACACCGACGTCAGCATCGATAACAG
Organism: uncultured Eubacteriales bacterium; assembly: GCA_900319355.1. GTDB lineage: Bacteria > Bacillota > Clostridia > Lachnospirales > Lachnospiraceae > Bilifractor. The sequence goes on from ONOC01000066.1 coordinate 8,583, forward strand.
CGCAGTGCTTTTCCAGGGCGTCAGCAGCGAGACCGTCTGCTGGATGAGCCACACCGATTACATCAAAACCGCACCGGAGGGCTTCCGGGTAACCGCGACGACTGTCAACTGTCCGGTTGCGGCGATGGAAAATCCAGACAGAAAGCTGTATGCGACACAGTTCCATCCGGAAGTCGTGCACACCAAGGAAGGCATGAAGATGCTGCACAACTTTGTGATTAATATCTGCGGCTGCGCCGGTGACTGGGAGATGTCTTCTTTTGTTGATACGAAGATCAGGGAACTGCGCGAGAAGATCGGTGACGGCAAGGTGCTCTGCGCCCTGTCCGGCGGCGTGGATTCCTCTGTGGCGGCTGTCATGCTTTCCAAGGCGGTCGGCAAGCAGCTGACCTGTGTGTTCGTCGATCACGGCCTGCTCCGCAAAAATGAGGCGAAAGAGGTCTGTGACGTTTTCGGCCCGGACGGCCCGTATGATCTGAATTTTGTAATGGTAGATGCGCATGAGCGTTTTTATAAGAAACTGGCCGGTGTGACGGAGCCGGAGAAGAAGCGCCACATCATCGGCGAGGAATTCATCCGCGTTTTCGAGGAAGAGGCGAAGAAGATCGGTGCCGTGGATTATCTCGCACAGGGCACGATTTACCCGGATGTAATCGAAAGCGGCCTCGGCAAATCTGCGACAATCAAATCGCATCACAATGTCGGCGGTCTGCCGGATGTAGTCGATTTCAAGGAAATCGTGGAACCGCTGCGCATGCTTTTCAAGGATGAGGTCAGAAATGCCGGCCGTGAGCTGGGCATTCCGGAATATCTCGTCAGCCGTCAGCCGTTCCCGGGACCGGGTCTCGGCATCCGTATTATCGGCGAGGTAACCGAGGAGAAGGTCAGAATCGTGCAGGATGCGGACTATATTTACCGTGAGGAGATTGCGAAGGCCGGCTATGACAAGAACCTGGCGCAGTATTTCGCGGCGCTCACCAACATGCGTTCCGTCGGTGTTATGGGCGATTTCAGAACCTATGATTATGCGATTGTGCTTCGTGCGGTGAATACAAGCGATTTCATGACGGCGGAGGCGAACCAGATGCCGTGGGATCTGCTCTCGAAGATCACGAACAGGATTGTCAATGAGGTCAAAGGCGTGAACCGCGTGCTGTACGACTGCACCGGAAAGCCGCCGGCAACGATTGAGTATGAATAATTTCCGGCTCTTCGGAAACCCGGTATTCATGCGGGTTGCAAGCATAAATGTTTAGTATCTGACAACAGATTGACAACATTTCTCTAAAACTGAATTATTCTAAAAGAAGCAGCGCTATCTGCTGATTTCAAGTATCTCAGACAGCGCTGTTTTTGCGTTCTATTCATTTTCTGTTGATCGGATGAGGATATCCAAGCTTCCATTCCAGGTATCCATCCAGATCCGATTCATCTTCCTGATCCTTTTTCCATGCTTCGTACCATTCAAGCATCATTCCAAATACGCTGACGTATTCTTTATGGCTGCGGTCCATCCGCAGACAGAGCTCACCGTCGATCTGATCAATATGTATACCATAGGTGTCCTCCAGGTCGAAGAGCGTATACATGAGGCCTATGGGCGTGTCGTAGTCCGTGTCAGCAATGGCATGAGGGCTGACCTTCAGTACTTTGGCCAGGGCGTTTACCAGGTCCTCCTTCGGCTTGCGGGTTCCGGATTCATACTGGGCAATTCTTACATCGGCAGATCTTTCCGGAAAGCCGAGGGCTATCCCCAGTTCCTTCTGGGTCATGCCCCGCTTGATGCGGATGCGTTTGATGCGTTCACCTGTGTTCATGGCAGCACCTCCTTAAACATAAATGCTAAGCGAAGTATACACGAAATAAAGAAGAGATTCAATAGAAACTAAACAAAAAAGTTAAGAAATCGGGCCTGCATCCTATTGACTTAAACAAATATGATTAGTATAATCGAGATAACTAAGCAAATATGTTTAAATTGCTCTGTGGTATCAGAGAGAAAGGAGGCACACATGGATACTTTATTCATGACGGCGGATGAGGTGGCAAGGGAAATGAATGTTTCTAAGGCCTATGCCTATAAGATCATCCAGAGACTGAACCGGGAGCTGCAGGAGATGGGCTACCTGACGGTATCCGGAAAAGTAAACCGCAAATTCTTTATGAAGAAAGTGAACTACAGCGATGGAAAGGAGAAACAGTAAATGCCGGTCTATAAGGAAAAGAACGGAACCTGGCGAGTCAATTACCGATATACCGACTGGACCGGGGAGCTGAAACAGAGCACTAGAAGGGGCTTCGCGACCCGGAGGGAGGCAGTTGCATGGGAGCATGAGCAGTCAGTGAAGAAGCGGGCATCGCTTGATATGACTTTCAGCAGTTTTACAGAGCTTTATATCAGCGATATGAAATGCCGGCTGAAGGAGAACACCTGGGAAAGCAAGGAGCATATCATTCGGACCAAAA
>ONOC01000012.1 GCA_900319355.1 uncultured Eubacteriales bacterium
CACCGGAATGACATGCATGCCGATGCCCGCGCCTCCCGGTGGCACCATCGGGGTGATGCCCTCCAGCGGCATCTGCGTCATCAGATTGAAGAACGTCGCGATGTTCGGATGTTCCTCCATCAGTTTGTCATTCATTACCATGAACTCAGCGATGCCCGGCACAAAAATCGGCACATCATACTGCAGCTCGCGGTCCGGATTCTCCCGGTTCGTCTCGATGCAGCCGACCCACATCAGATGATCCAGCATCTCATTGAACCTGTTCAGTGAAAACTCCGGATTCATGCTCATCAGCTGATTTCTTGAATAACTGACTCTGGGCTTTCTGAAACTCAGCATCAGTTTCACCTCGTCCTTGCTCATGACCTCGTTGAGACACCAGATCTCCGGATCATCCTGCTGAATCGTGTGCGTGTACTTCGCCACGTAGCGGTCTGTGATCATCCCGGCAAGCTTAATCAGCAGCTTTACCTTCTCCTGATCCGGATACACATACCCCTCCGGGAGCCTGTAATCACGCTCATTCGTCATACGGTTCTTCTGTTCTTTCATGCACGCAACCCTCCTGAATCTGCGGCACCCCGCCGCCATACGGCACTAAGATAAATTCGTCCAGGCTTTCCTCTCCTGCACCAGCCATTCTTCAAAGTTTTCCATGCCTTCTCCTGTTTTTGCGGAAAGCGGAAAAATGACGATGTCCGGATTCAGTTTTTTCGCCCGCCGGACACAGGCGTCCATATCAAAATCAAACCAGGGCAGTGTATCGGTCTTGGAGATGACAAGCGCGTCGCTTTTCTGAAACATCAGCGGATATTTGAGCGGCTTGTCGTCCCCTTCCGGCACGCTGAGGATCATGACGTTCTTACCCGCACCGGTATCAAATTCCGCGGGGCAGATCAGATTTCCCACGTTTTCCAGAAACGCCAGATCAATGCCTTCCATGCCCATGGCATGAAGTCCCTCCGCGGTCATCCCCGCATCCATGTGGCACATGCCGTCCGTATGTACCTGCACGGCTCTGGCACCGAGCGCGTCAATCTTCTCCGCGTCGACGGCCGAATCGATGTCAGCCTCAAGGACAGCGATTTTCACCCTGTTCCCGAGATCTCTGATCGTTCGGCCCAGCAGGGTCGTCTTCCCCGACCCCGGGGAGCTCATCAGATTGATCAGCAGGGTTCCGTTTTTCTTCATCTCGTCACGGAGCCGGTCCGCCTCCCGGTCATTCGACGCCGTAACGCTTTCATGCAATTCAATAACTTTCATCTGTCTGCCGCACGCCTGCCCCGGGCGTGCATGCCTCCTTCTGCTTCCGGACAGGCCATCCGGACCCGTGGCCGTGATGCTGTCTCATTCTTCTGTAACCGGACGAACCGGCTTTTACTCTGTCCTGTCTGCTCTGTACTTCGTGACCGCCTCATCAAGCCATCTGATCCAGTCCCCGAATCCATCTCCGCTTTTCGCAGAGACAGGAATAACCGGCATATCCGGGTTGAGTGCCGCCACATTGGCACGGAGTCTGTCCATGTCAAAATCAAAGACCGGGGCCGTATCCGTCTTGTTCACCAGCAGCAGGTCGCTCACCTTAAACATCAGCGGATACTTCAGCGGCTTGTCATCTCCCTCCGGTACACTGAGGATCATCACTCTTGCATTCTGTCCCACATCGAATTCCGCAGGACAGACGAGATTGCCCACATTTTCCAGAAAAATCAGATCCAGCGCATCTGTGTTCATGCTTTCCAGACCCTTTGCCGTCATCTCCGCATCCATATGACAGGAGCCTCCGGTATGGATCTGAATGGCTTCCGCCCCCGCAGCTGTCACCGTCGAAGCATCCACGTCGCTGTCCACATCCGCCTCAATGACACCGATCCGATACTTTTCCTTCAGCGCCCCGATCGTTCTCACCAGCGTCGTCGTCTTGCCCGCCCCCGGGGAGCTCATCAGATTCACCAGAAAAATACCATGTTCCTTCAGCATGGCACGAACCTTTTCTGCTTCTTTATCGTTGTCAGCCAGAATATTTTCCTTCACTTCAATGACAGTAATATCGGAATTATTCACCATGAATGCCCGCTTTCCTTCGGATTTTTCATACGTATTGATATATTATAACATACAGGTCAGCTATATTGCACATTATTTGTGCAATATGACGGTCTTCCCCTTTCAGTTTTTCAGGAGCTTTTTTTGTCGCGTCTGAAACTGCTGTTCTTCAGATCTATGTACATGAACTGATCCCGACGGATTTTCTCCACAAAAAAGAGCCGCAACCCCCTTTTAAGGGTTGCGGCTCTTCTTTAATTCTGAACTGTATCGCTTTACATCAGTCGAGAATGGAAGCAACACGTCCTGATCCTACGGTGTGGCCGCCCTCACGAATAGCGAAGGTAAGTCCCTGCTCCATAGCGATCGGATGAATGAGCTCGATGGTCATCTCAACGTTATCACCAGGCATGCACATCTCAGTGCCTTCCGGCAGAGTGATGACACCGGTAACATCGGTTGTTCTGAAATAGAACTGCGGACGATAGTTGTTGAAGAACGGTGTATGACGGCCGCCCTCGTCCTTGGTCAGTACGTATACCTGTGCGGTGAATTTCTTATGGCAGGTAACGGTGCCGGGCTTTGCAACAACCTGTCCCTTTTCGATATCGGTTCTGTTGATACCACGAAGAAGGATACCAACGTTATCACCAGCCTCTGCATAATCCAGTGTCTTGTGGAACATCTCAAGACCGGTAGCAACAGAAGTCTTAACATCATCAGAAATACCAAGAATCTCAACAGGCTCGTTGATCTTCAGCGTACCACGCTCTACACGGCCGGTAGCAACAGTACCACGTCCGGAGATGGTGAATACATCCTCAACAGGCATAAGGAACGGCTTCTCATTATCACGAACAGGTGTCGGGATATGCTCATCGACAACGTTCAGGAGCTCCATGATCTTGTCGCCCCACTCGCCGTTCGGATCCTCAAGAGCCTTCAGAGCAGAGCCCTTAACGATCGGGGTATCGGTGAATCCGTACTCGTCAAGCAGATCGGTAACTTCCATCTCTACGAGCTCGATCAGCTCCGGATCGTCTACCATATCGCACTTGTTCAGGAATACAACCATGGCCGGAACACCTACCTGACGTGCAAGCAGTACGTGCTCACGGGTCTGAGCCATAACACCATCGGTAGCAGCTACAACAAGGATAGCACCATCCATCTGTGCAGCACCGGTGATCATGTTCTTTACATAGTCAGCATGGCCAGGGCAGTCAACATGTGCATAGTGACGCTTCTCTGTCTCATACTCTACATGAGCGGTATTGATCGTGATACCACGCTCTCTCTCTTCAGGAGCCTTATCGATGTTTGCGAAATCGACAATCTGGTTCTCATCGGTAGGCATTCTCGTTGCCAGTACTTTTGTGATGGCAGCGGTCAGGGTTGTTTTGCCGTGGTCTACATGTCCGATCGTACCGATGTTGCAATGCGGTTTGGTTCTGTCAAATTTCTGTTTTGCCATTGTAATACTTCCTCCTTAAATGAATACAATTCAGGCACCCACGCCCTCGTATTACGCGTTTGTTTCAAAACATCCTGTTTCATGGCGCTGTTCACAAACTGCTATGCAGAATTATATTTCATTTCACCATTCTTTGCAAGCAGAAAAGGCTTTTCAGCCCTGCAGCGCCCGAATCTGTGAAGCAGCCAGCTTCACTTACTTCTCAGCTTTTGCCTTGTCTCCGAGAACCTTCTCCTGTACATTCTTCGGAACCTTTTCATAGTGATCGAAGAACATGGAGTAGTTACCACGTCCCTGCGTCTTGGAACGAAGGTCGGTGGAATAGCCGAACATCTCAGCCAGCGGAACGAAGCCCTTGACCATCTTGCCTCCGCCGATATCTTCCATGCCTTCGACACGGCCGCGGCGGGAGTTGATGTCGCCGATGACATCGCCCATGTAATCCTCCGGTGTGGAGATCTCTACCTTCATGATCGGCTCGAGAAGAACCGGATCACCCTTCTCCATTGCCTGCTTGAAGGCCATGGAACCTGCGATCTCGAATGCCATCTCGGACGAATCGACTTCATGATAGGAACCGTCCCAGCACTCTGCACGGACACCGATAACCGGATAACCGCCGAGGATACCTGCCTTCATGGCATTCTGGATACCGGTATCTACGGAAGGAATGTATTCCTTCGGGATAGCACCGCCGGTAACGGAGTTTACGAACTCGTATGTGGTCTCGCCGTTCGGATCCATCGGTGTGAACTTAACCTTGGCATGACCATACTGTCCACGACCACCGGACTGACGTACATACTTGCTGTCGATATCGGCTTCCTTCGTGATGGTCTCACGATAGGCAACCTGCGGAGCGCCGACGTTTGCTTCTACGTTGAACTCACGAAGCAGACGGTCAACGATGATCTCCAGATGGAGCTCACCCATGCCGGCGATAATGGTCTGACCTGTCTCAGAGTTTGTATGTGCTCTGAAGGTCGGGTCTTCCTCTGCGAGCTTTGCAAGAGCATCAGTCAGCTTGCCCTGGCCTGCCTTGGTCTTCGGCTCGATCGCGAGCTCGATAACCGGATCCGGGAAGTCCATGGACTCGAGAATAACCGGATGCTGCTCGTCACAGATGGTATCACCGGTGGAGGAGAACTTGAATCCGATCGCTGCGGCGATATCGCCGGAGTAAACCTTGTCAAGCTCTTTTCTCTTGTTTGCGTGCATCTGAAGGATACGTCCTACACGCTCCTTCTTGTTCTTTACGGAGTTCAGTACATAAGAACCGGAGTTCAGCGTACCGGAATATACTCTGAAGTAAGCAAGACGGCCGACAAACGGGTCAGACACGATCTTGAATACGAGCGCTGCAAAAGGCTCGTCATCAGAGGATTTTCTCTCTACTTCATTGCCGTCGAGGTCAGTACCCTTGATATCCGGGACATCGGTCGGAGCCGGCATGAAATCGATGATGGCATCGAGCAGCTTCTGGATACCCTTGTTCTGATGAGCAGAGCCGCAGAGTACCGGAACAGCCTTGTTGTCGATGGTGGCCTTGCGGAGAACTCTCTTCAGATCGTCCTCGGAAGGCTCGTTGCCGTCGAGATAATCCATCATCATATCATCATCGAACTCGCAGATTTTTTCGATCATGTCGGTACGTGCCTTCTCGCACTCTTCCTTCATGTCGTCCGGAATATCGGTGATGGTGACGTCATCGCCAGTCTTGTTGTTGAAGATATAGGCCTGCATCTCGAACAGGTCTACGACACCCTTGAACCAGTCTTCCTTGCCGATCGGGCGCTCTACAACAACCGGATTCTTGCCGAGCTTTGTCACGATCTCGCTGACCGTGTTATCAAAGTTGGCACCCATGATATCCATCTTGTTGACGAAGGCGATACGGGGAACGTTGTAGGTATCAGCCTGACGCCATACGTTCTCGGACTGGGGCTCAACACCGCCCTTGGCATCGAATACGCCGACAGCGCCGTCAAGTACACGCAGAGAACGCTCAACCTCAACGGTGAAATCTACGTGGCCGGGGGTATCGATGATGTTGATTCGATGTTCAAGAGCACCCTTCTTGGGTTTCATATGATCCTGATGAGTCCAGTGGCATGTGGTGGCAGCGGAAGTAATCGTGATACCACGCTCCTGCTCCTGCTCCATCCAGTCCATGGTGGCGGTTCCTTCATAGGTCTCGCCGATCTTGTAGTTTACACCGGTGTAATAAAGAATACGCTCTGTGAGCGTTGTCTTACCTGCATCGATATGAGCCATGATACCAATGTTTCTGGTTCTCTCAAGCGGATATTCTCTTTCTTCGTTGTTAGCCAACAGAATTTCCTCCTTAGATTAGAATCTGTAATGTGCAAATGCCTTGTTTGCTTCTGCCATCTTATGCATATCTTCTTTGCGTTTTACAGATGCTCCTGTGTTGTTCATGGCATCAAGAATTTCATTGGCCAGTCTGTCTGACATGGTCTTCTCACTTCTCTTGCGTGAGAACATGGTCAGCCAGCGGAGACCGAGTGCCTGACGTCTTGCCGGGTTCACCTCAACCGGAACCTGGTAAGTAGCACCGCCGACACGGCGTGCCTTAACTTCAAGCTGAGGCATGATGTTGTTCATTGCCTCCTGGAAACATTCGATTGCCGGCTTTCCGGCTTTCTCTTCTACCTTGCTGAATGCGCTGTACACGATCTTCTGGGCTGTGCCTCTCTTACCGTCAAGCATGATGGAGTTGATCAGCTTTGTAACAACCTTATCGTTGTAAACCGGATCTGCCAGTACATCCCTTTTCTGGATATGTCCTTTACGCGACACGTTACTTCCCTCCTTAATCATGAAAGATTAGATCTCAGGTACTCACAATTGGTATGGTACGATTGTGTTCTGTCACGGTGTTATCTATATGCCTGCAGCCGCAGAGGCTTTCGAATACCGTTACACAAAACCATAAAGCTTTAGTGAGGTGATTTATCAGTTGATAATTATTTCTTCGGTTTCTTTGCGCCGTATTTGGAACGGGCCTGCTTACGGTTTGCAACACCTGCAGTATCAAGCGTACCGCGGATGATGTGGTATCTGGTACCGGGAAGGTCCTTCACACGTCCTCCACGGATCATAACAACGCTGTGTTCCTGAAGGTTGTGTCCCTCTCCGGGGATATAGCTTGTTACCTCAATTCCGTTGGACAGACGTACTCTGGCGATCTTACGGAGCGCGGAGTTCGGCTTCTTAGGGGTTGCGGTCTTAACAGCTGTGCAGACGCCTCTCTTCTGCGGAGAAGGCAGTGCAACAGATTTCTTGGTCAGAGAGTTGTAGCTTCTCTGCAGTGCCGGAGAATTGGATTTCTTCGCGGACGTCTGGCGGCCTTTTCTGACTAACTGGTTAAATGTAGGCATTCCTTAAATTCCTCCTTGTAAAATTTAATGCGGCTGCTGAATTTCTTCTGCTGTGACAAAAAGGCGCAAAAATAGCGTGCCTTTTCAACGTCACGCTAGAAAATTATATTCTCGGGGGAAATAAATGTCAAGAGAGGAAAAATCATATCCGCCGCGCTGCGGCAGATCAGTAATCTACGCTGAGAAGGGTAAGTCCCTTCGCCGGCGCGGTGGGACCGGCAAGTTTTCTGTCACGTGCCTCAAGGAGAGCGCCCATGCTCTCAGGATCCCTCCTGCCGTAACCGGTTTCAAGAAGTGTGCCGCAGATAATACGGACCATGTTCTGAAGAAAACCGCTGCCGTGAACGGTGATGGTGATAAAGCAGCCCCGCTGCCGGATATCGATGGCATCGATGACGCGCACGGTGGATTTCTTCATATGAGAATTGCCGCAGAAAGAACGGAAGTCGTGCATGCCGGTAAGGTCCTCTGCTGCCCGCTTCATTTTCTGCAGGTCAGGCATGCGGTCGAGGACCGTGACATACTTTCTTTCGAACACCGGCAGCGCGCCCTCGGGGCTGTACCAGCAGGTATAGCGGTATGTCTTGCCTCTGGCCATGAAACGGCTGTGGAACCGGTCCGCGCAGATGCGGAGTTCATCGATGCTGATATCATCAGGAAGGTACCGGTTCATGTACCGCTGGATCTCCTGCTCGGACATCTCCGTGTCGAGGATCACGTTGGCCGTCATGGCGCGGGCGTGAACACCCGCATCCGTTCTTCCGGCACCGATGACCGTCACGGGTGTCACCTCCGTACCGTCGTCCCCGTGCTCTGCCTCGAGCATTCTCGTCAGGACGGTTTCCAGTTTTCCCTGGATCGTCATCTTCTGACCCGGCTGATGCTCCCAGCCGTAATAGGAGGTTCCGTCGTAACTGACGGTCATCTTGTAGTTATGCTTCAAATTCTTCTCCGTTTTCCGGAATGATCAGATGGTCACGGATGCCCAGAAGGTCAGCCTGATTCCGGAGTTCCGCTCTGGTCAGTTCCTGATTTTCAAATGTATCCATATGGACGCAGACGATTTTTGCATCCGGGCACCTGGCAGCGATTTTCTGCAGATCATCCAGTCCCATCGTGATATGCATGCCCTCGCCGTGAGCGTATCCCAGGTATGCGATGATGATGCGCGGATTCGCTCCGAGACCTTCCTCCATACCGCGGCACCACAGAGAATCACCGGTGATGTAGACCGTATCTTCGCCTTCTTTTTCGAGGAGAATACCGCTGGAGTTCTGCATCGTGTTCAGCACATGCTGGATTTTGCCGTCGCCGTGACGGCCGGCCACGCGGATAATCCTGATATCATCCAGGTGTGTCCAGAGGGTCATGTTGATCGTCTGCGTTTTCTTCATATTATATTTGCGCACGAGATCCTTGTCATTCAGATTCTGCACATAGAACGGCATCGTCTTCGGAATCAGATCTGCCGCGGCCTGGTCAAAATGGCCGGGATGCATATGCGTCAGGAGAATGGCATCCACGCCCTCCACGATCTCCTTCGGATCACAGGGCAGATCGGTCAGCGGCGGCTTCTCCGGATAGAGCGTCGGCGCAAGCTCATGCGTTTCTCCCGCTTTTCTGAACATCGGATCCAGCAGGAAGGTTTTCCCGCCGTAGGTAAATTTCATCGTGCAGTTTCTGTAAAAATGGATTTTCATATCGATCAGGCGTCTCCCGTCCATTCCGGCTAAGGGAAAGCGCTTTCCTCCCGTCTGTTCTGGCTCAAACAAAAATGTGGGTTTGTGTTATTTTTGACCTCACAATCAGGTCTATTTTAACACAAACCCACATTTTAAGGAATCCCTTCCGCGCAATTTATCCGCTTCACGGATGTTTTTTCTCTGTCGGATCCCCGGGGACGCCTTCCGTTTTCTGCCGTACCGGTCTGTCAGGCGGCACGGCCGATGATTCCTGTCGTACCGGTCTGTCAGCCGGCACGGCCGATGATTCCTGTCGTACCGGCGTTAACGGAGAAACGGAGCAGTTCCCACCTCGAAGAGATATTCAGCTTCCTGTAGATATTCTGGAAATGCTTCTGCAGCGTGTGCTCCTTGATGCCCAGTTCCTCGCAGATCTCCGGATTGGACTTTGCCAGAAAAATCAGCGTCAGGATCTCGGTCTCCTTCGGCGTCATGTGAACGCGGTTTGTGATCTCCTCGACGGCGCTGTTTACCGTTGCCGCGCTGTCCTCTTCGCGGAAATATTTGTAGAAAACCGTATTCAGATGGCGGCTCAGTGCTTTCAGAATATATACATTTTCATCTGAAAACTGTCCCTTTTCCTTCGTGCGGAACAGCGTCATCAGTGCAATCATATCCTGCCCGCTCCGGATCAGAATCTGAAGCATATCGTAGATGTTGAAATTCCGGTAGCAGTCCCGGTAGATTTTTGAATGAAGGCGCTCACGCTCAGGCTGCAGACTGGAGATGCGGACAACCGCGTTTTCACCGTTCAGCGCGATTCTTCTGCCGATATCATCCGGATAAGCGTCCAGATACTTCTTCTCCGCCTTCATAAAGGCGCTCGGCTCACAGTAAAAATCAACGGTCTTCACCTTTTCTCCGCTGTTCCGGTCAAACAGAAGAATGCTGGCATAATCGTGAGGAACCAGCTGCTTCATGTGGTCAAGAAGTTCAGATCTCATCTCGTTGAAATCGGCTGCCGTGTAAATTGAATATAATGTATCATCATATAATGAAAAATGATCCATCTCTTTCATCTCCATAGTGCCTCCCGCATGTAACGTATCAGGTGCACGGCCTCTGCGTACACATAAAAAAAGGGCATTTCCATCGCGAATGGAAATGCCCCGTTGCATCTATAACAAGTATATTAGCGCAGTTTCTGGAAAAAATCCAGTACGTTTTTACAGATTCTTTTCCTTTTCCCGGCAGGCCTTTCTGATCTCACGGATCACAATCTTCAGCGCCTTGATTCTCGCATACTTCTTATCCACGGATTCCAGAATGTACCACGGCGCAAAAGAGGTGTTCGTCTTCTGCAGCATCTCGTTGACAGCGTCCTCGTACTGCGGCCACTTCTCGCGGTTCCTCCAGTCCTCGTCCGTGATCTTCCACTGCTTCTCCGGTGTGTTCTGTCTGTCCTGGAAGCGCTTCAGCTGTGTCTCGTTGTCAATCTGCACCCAGAACTTGATCACAACGGCGCCCCAGCTGTGGAGCTCGTTCTCAAACTCGTTGATCTCATTGTAGGCGCGCTGCCAGTCATTCTCCGAGCAGAAGCCCTCGAGGCGCTCCACCATCACGCGGCCGTACCAGGTGCGGTCGAAGATGGCGATGTGGCCGTCCTTCGGCAGTCTGTTCCAGAAACGCCACAGGAAATGACGTGCCTTTTCATGCGGCTCCGGGCTCGCGATCGGATGGACCTCGTAGCCCCTCGGATCGAGCGCTGCGGCAATCCTCTTGATATTCCCGCCCTTTCCAGCGGCATCCCAGCCCTCGTATCCTATAATGACAGGGATACGCAGTCTGTACAGACGGTTGTGGAGCTCTCCGAGCTCCTTCTGCAGCTTCTTCAGCTCCGTCCGGTATTCCTCTTCCGTCATGGTCTTGTCAGCAAGAGAGATATCCGCAAGCTTCGGAACCGGCTCCAGCGGGAACGTATTCTGCAGAATCGGTGCGGCGAGCGCCTGATTTTTCAGTGCGGTATCGATGCCCTGATTCAGGAAGCGCAGAACCTGAAGCTCCGCCCACTTGCGGTCGCCGGCATCAATGATATACCAGGGTGCCACCGAGCGGTTCGTGTCCTCCAGATACCTGTCGTATACCTCAAGCGTCCTGTCATAATTCCTGTTCTGCATCACATCGGTTTCGCTGACACGCCACTTCGTGTCCTTGTCGGCGGCAAGCGCATCAATCCTCTTCTTCTGTTCCTTCCGGCTGATATGGAAGAAAAACTTCATGATCAGGTAACCGTTGTCATGGAGCGACCTCTCCGCCGTATTGATGCTGCTGATGCGCTGCTTGTAGAGCTTCTCATCGATTTTTCCGGTCAGCACACCCTCTGTTACTTCCTGCATCCAATATGTGTCGAAGAAGACAAATTTGCCTGCTTCCGGGATCTCCAGCATATAGCGGTACAGGAACGGATATCTCTTCTCCCGCTCCGTCGGCTCTGCCATGGGCACAACCTTGAAAAATCTCGGATCGATATTCCTGATCACCTTGCCGATGATGCTGCCCTTTCCTGCCGCACCCCAGCCTTCGATGATCACCATCACCGGGAGCTTTGCTTCCTTGATCTTCATCTGGTAACCGGCGAGCTGGTCCTTTGCCCTGTCCAGTTCTGCCCGCAGCTCTTCTTTGTCAGGCGGCGCCGCCTTTGCAAACTCCTTCAGCATCTCTGCACACCTCCGTATTCTCCCCGAATCACACTGTTCTGTTCAGCAGGCTCCTCCGCCTGCCTGTCGACATTTAATGGTATAATTTTATCATATATTCTGAAAATATGCCATACTTCGGCGATTTTTTGTGCATTTTGCCACACTGTGTCAGAGGACGCAAAAAGAGGGAAGCCTCACGGCTTCCCTCTGTCTCAGCATATGATCTGTTTTTCAGCATCAGATCTGTTTGCGGTCATCGCACCGGATGCAGCAGTCAGGCTTAATACAGCCCTGTGGCATCTTGCAGGATATAGATGTTTACTTCGCTGCTTCCTGCAGATGCTCAAATGCAGCCAGCTCCGGATGCTCCCGTTTTTCTTTGGTGTAGTTCTCGTATGTCGGCTTCTTGTGCGTCTCGGACGCCCAGATTCTGTCTGCCACCGGCTTCCATGCCTTTGCATAGTCCTGGCACTTTGCCTCGAGCTCGTCTACTTCCTCGGGTGCCTCCTCGTTCGTCTGATGCGCACCGGATTCCCTGACCATCTTCGGAAGAAGCTCCGGATTCTCCAGCATCGGACACGGTCTCAGATGGTTCCTGTTGAACGGCTGTCCCTCATGATACAGCTTGAACAGCGGGCTCTGCAGCATCTCGAGTACGGAATTCTCATGAATGTTCGTGTTCGAGAAATGGATGAATACGCAGGGTTCCGCGTCGCCGCTGGAATTAATATGGAAGTAATTTCTTCCGCCTGCGATACATCCGCCTACATATTCGCCGTCATTCTGGAAATCCATCGGATAGAACTGAATATCGCTCTCGTTCGACCGGATATAGCGGATTCTGTCGATCATGTAGGTTCTCTGCTCCGGTGTCGGCATCAGAGACGGTACGGCATTCTTGCCGACAGGCATGTAATGGAAGTAGAAGCCGAACTTGGCGCCCTTCTCCTCCAGCAGATGGAAGAAGTCATCGCTCGTCACAGCTTCGATGTTTGCCCTCGTGTAGCAGATAGAAGTACCGAAGAGAATACCGTATTTCTTCAGCAGATCCATGGCCTTCATGACGGCTGCGTAATGGCCCTCGCCGCGGCGTGCGTCGTTCGTATCCGGCGTACCCTCGATGGACAGGAAGAACGTCATGTTGCCGAGTTTCTGAAGCTCCTGTACAAATTCCTCGTCGATCAGTGTTGAGTTTGAGAATGCCGCGAAATAGCAGTCGCGGTGCTTCTTCAGCAGACGCAGGATATCTTTCTTGCGGACCATCGGCTCTCCGCCGGTCATCAGGTACAGATAGGTGCCGAGCTCCTTGCCCTGTGTAACAATCTTGTCCATGTCCTCGAAGGACAGGTTGTTCTTGTGACCATAGGTTCCGGACCAGCATCCCGCACAGTGCATATTGCACGCAGAGGTAGGGTCAAACAGAATCAGCCACGGAATATTGCAGTCATATTTCTCACGGTTCTCACGGATCATCTTCGTGCCGCGGAGAAACGCCTCATATCCGAGGTTCAGGATCGTCATCTTGGCGAAATTCGGATCTACTTCATCGATAACCTTATCAATAAACTTTATCCAGCGGCTGTCCGGATTCATCAGGTCTTTCTTTACCTGCTCCAGCTTCTCATTGGGAAAAGCGGTCTTGCCGAAATATTTCTGGGTCAGATCTGCAATTTTGCAGTAAGACTCACGTTTATTCTCTGTATTCTTCAGATCTTTCAGAATGCCGTCGATCAGTGCACCGACAGCAGCTCTTTCTGCGTTGTGTTTTACGGTTGCAAGTGTTGAAGCCATAACCAAGATTCCTCCTTACAAAAGCCCCTTGTCTCTTGTTCAGAAGGAATTATAAAAGGTTTAAACAGGCAAGTCCACAGGACACTCCGCTTAATCTGTCCCAAAAATCCGATGGTTTTCCCACTTCACAGATTCTGTTACCCTGATAAGGGACGGTCCCCCGGAAGTCCCGGGTACCACACGTCAGACCGCATTGTTCATCGTGACATTGCGGTTATTCTTTCTGGCTTTCTCAAAAGCAAGTTCATCATCCATTGTGACGCTGCAGCCGCCCTCCGTGAAGTATTCTCTGTACCACAGAAGGAACATGTAGACGATCCAGATGTGTCTCGCATAATCTTCTTTCCCGGACTTGTGGTCGTCGAGGATTCTGACAAGCACATCCGTGTTGAAGAACTTCTCCGCAACGCTGCTGGTAAATTCTTCCTTCACAATCTGGTAATACTTATCCTGACGCAGCCATACGCGGATCGGCACAGGGAAGCCGAGTTTCTTCTTGGCCGCCTGCTGATCGGACAGATAGCGGTGCGCCGCCTCACGGAAGCAGACCTTTGTGTTCTTATCCGTCACCTTCTCTGAGAGCGGGATGCGCTTTGCCAGGCTGAAAACTTCACGGTCAAGGAACGGCACGCGGCTCTCGATCGAGTGCGCCATGCTCATCTTGTCCGCCTTCAGAAGGATGTCGCCGACCAGCCAGAAATTGAGGTCGATGTACTGCATCTTTTCCGTATCCTTCAGATGGTGCATTTCTGCCCTGTCATAGTACGGCTTCGTAAGCGACATCGGCGTAAAGCCGGGCGTCGTATGCTTCAGCAAGGCATTGCGGAGCTTCATGTCATAGACATTGGCGTTTCCGATAAAACGCTCCTCTACGTTCTTCGATCCGCGGATCAGGAAGCTCTTTCCCTTCGGATGACCGGGGATTCTGGAGACAAGCGAAGCCACTCCCTTACGGAATCCCGCCGGCAGCTTCTCGTAACCCGCCAGTGACATCGGTTCATGATAGATCGTATAGCCGCCGAAAAATTCATCGCTTCCCTCTCCTGACAGAATAACCTTGACGTCCTTCGCCGCTTCACGGTCGACGAAATAGAGGGCCGAAGCAGACGCATCGGCGAGCGGCTCATCCATGTAATACTGAATTCTCGGCAGTTCCGCCCAGTATTCATCCGTGGAAATGATTTTGCTGATATTTCTGATGCCGAGTGACGCTGACAGTTCCTGCGCGTACGGGATCTCATTGTAGGTCTCGTAATCGAAGCCGACCGTATAGGTCCTCGAACCGTGGAACTGCGTGGCCACATAACTGGAATCGACGCCGCTGGAGAGAAGCGAAGCTACCTCCACATCGGAAACCATGTGATAGCGGATGGATTCCTGCATCACGCGGTCGATCTCATCGATCAGCTCGTCATGGCTGTACGGCTCATCAGACGGCTCGAGCATCGGGTCGAAATAGCGGGTGATCTCTGCCTTCCCGTCCTTCCAGATCATATAGTGACCGGCGCCGAGCTTGAAGATTCCCTTAAAAAAGGTCTCGGGAAGTACGGAATATTCAAATGACAGATACTGCTCCAGTGCCTCGAGATTTACTTCGCGGTGATAAGCCGGATATTCCAGAATGCTCTTGATCTCCGACGCAAAAATCAGCTGGCCGCCGATCTCCGTGTAGTAAAAAGGCTTGATGCCGAACATGTCGCGCGCGGCGAACAGCTCCTTTTTATGCGCATCCCACAGGGCAAAGGCAAACATGCCGCGGAGTCTGTCGAGCATGGAAACGCCCCACTCCTCGTACCCGTGGATCAGGACCTCCGTGTCGGAAGTTCCGGTAAACACATGGCCGGACGTCTTCAGTTCTTCCTTCAGTTCCTTATAATTGTAGATCTCGCCGTTGAAGACACAGACAAGGCTCCTGTCCTCATTGAACATGGGCTGGCTTCCGGTATCGGTCAGGTCGATGATGGACAGACGTCTGTGGCCAAGCGCCACATCCGGCGTGATATACTGTCCGCCGCCGTCCGGTCCACGATGAATCATGCGGTTCATCATTGCCGTAAGAACCTGCTTCTGGTCAACATCTGTTCCTGTAAATCCGCAAATTCCGCACATGGCAGTTCCTCTTTTCTGTAATTTCCACAGTGCAGACGGTGCTGTACTGTTCAGGTCCCCGCGCAATGCTGCCTGCATAAAGCCCGTCTGATCGTATCACAGTATTATACGGTTGCTTCCTGTCTCACTTCAAGTACTTAATAATAAGGTAATGCAGTCACAGTCGCGCACAGAGGGGGTTCTGACGCGACGCGCTCCCGCTTGTCTGACCCATAACATTAAAAGGCGCCCGCGCAGATGCGCGGACGCCGTGATGAACTGTGAATGACGAATTACATAAATCCGGTAACCAGGCTTACAATTCTGAGGCAGAACAGAGCAAAGATGACCCACATGACAGGGCTGACATCCTTTGCCTTGCCCTCAAATACCTTGAGGATAACCCAGGACAGAATACCGAACATGATACCGGTTGCGATAGAGTACGCCAGCGGCATCATGACAAGTGCCATATAGGCCGCCGCCGTATCGGCGACATCACCGTCAAATTCAATCTTCTTTGCGGAGGATACCATCAGCATGCCGACGTAGATCAGTGCCGGCGCGGTGGCGAAGCTCGGAATGGCAAGGAAAATCGGGGACAGGAACAGTGAAACAAGGAACATGCATCCTGTCACAACGGCCGTCAGACCGGTGCGTCCGCCGGCAGCAACACCTGCGCTGGACTCAACGAAGGAAGTGATCGTGGAAGTACCGAGGCAGGCACCTACGCAGGTACCGATGGCATCGGACATCAGGACACGTCCTACACGCGGAAGATTGCCGTTCTCGTCAAGCAGTCCTGCCTTGTCAGCGACACCGACAACGGTTCCTACGGTATCGAACAGATCGACATACAGGAAGCTGAACATGATGGCAATGAACTGAACCAGGTGCTCGCCTGCCCAGGCGAAGTTGAACTTGAATGCGGTATTGGCGATGCCGCCAAGCTGCAGACCCTGTGAGAAATCAGGGAATACGCTGTATACGCCGTTCTCAACGTCAACGACATACCAGCCGCCCAGCTGTGCGAACATGCCGAGAATCCATGTAATGATGATGCCGATCAGAACGGATCCTTTTACATGATAGTGCTCAAGAATCAGGATGATCAGGAAACCGATCAGCGCCAGCGCTACATCCGGATGGGAAAAATCACCGAGGGCAACCTTGGTGGAATCGCTGGCAACGATGATGTTCGCATTCTGCATGCCGATGAATGCGACAAACAGACCGATGCCGGCGGAAATTCCGTTCTTGAGGTTCTGCGGAATACCGTTGATGATCCGCTCACGTACCTTGAAGATAGAAAGGATAATGAAAATGATACCTTCAATGAAGACTGCCGTCAGGCAGATCGTGAAGGCATCTGCCTCACCGCCGAGCTCTCCCAGACATACCGTGTACGCGAAGTACGCGTTCAGTCCGAGTCCTGCGGAAAGCGCAATCGGGTAATTTGCCCAGAAGCCCATGATAAAGGTGGCAATGGCGGAAGCAATAGCTGTCGCTACGAATACACCGCTTCTGTCCATGACATTGCCGAGGATGTTGGGGTTTACAGCGAGAATGTAGGCCATGGTCAGGAATGTGGTCAGACCTGCGATGACCTCTGTCCGCACGGTAGTGCCGTGCTCCTTGAGTTGAAATAATTTCTCCATCTCCTTTGCCGGTCAGTTCAACCGGCCCCTCCTTTGTATAATTTTATTTTTAAGGACCGGTGCCGCCATGACACCGCTGTCCATAAAAATCCTTCCGCCGGTCAGAGCGAATAATCAAAGTCGGAACGGATGTGTTCCTTTTTCCAGTTCATCAGCATAACCATCATCTCATAACAGCCGGTCCCGCGGAGCGTCCGCACCGCGTCATCAATGTTGTCTGCGGTGAAAACTCCGCCGTCACACAGAAGGCCGAGCACTTCCTGATTTTTCTCAGCGGCGGTCCTCTTCAGGATTTTTTCCAGATTTTCGGAAATTTTCTGTCTGAGTTCCGCCTGTTTCTCCGGCGTCAGATCCGTCGGATACCTCAGGCGCATCATCATCATGCCGGCACGTCTCGGGCTGATCCACGCGCTGTCCAGTGCCCGGTCGTACGCCATATAGTCATATGCCTTCCCGTTCTTCCCGAAGCCCGTGAGCAGCCGGTCCGTCAGCGTCTCATTCTCCACGGGAAAAATCACCGTATCTTCCGTGTCTCTGATCTCCGCCCGGTCATCGCCGGTCACCCGGCAGTGCTGCAGGATCGCATCGCGGTCCTCTCTGCTGTCGATGAGCTCCTCAAGTTTCATGCCGACGCCTCTGATATATTATGACTGAAAACTGCAAAATTACGCCATCATTATACACAATTTTCATTTCAATGCAATGAGAAATTCTTACAAAAGGATTACAGGTTACTGTTCACTCTTTGCCAGCCACTGTCACACATGGAGACTTCCAGCCTCGACACGCTCTCGCTTGTCCTCGGCGCAGCGGTGATACATTCGTCCTTCGCTACGCTCGGACTCATTAACCACCGGCGCCTGCGGAGGTCTCGGCCTGGGAGTCTCCATGTGTTCCGTGGCTCTGGCGTACGTCTGAACTGTAACGATTAAAGATCGCGCAGCAGGCAGCTCACCGCCGATGCCATGGACAGTCCGAGAAGCGATACCAGGGATGACGTGTAGTAGAGCTGCCAGATCGCCCCCTTTGTCATCTCCGTGCCCCAGAGAAACTGAGAAAACCAGTTGACGGCAAACGAATAGGCAAAGGCAATGGCCAGCATCATGAAGGCGAAAAAGAGGATGGCGGCATATGTGCCGCGGCTGCCGGAAACCTTTTTCCTGATCACCCGCACGAGCATCAGCAGGAACGAAGCCACGGCCAGGCAGGCAAAAATCACGTTGATCACGCGATACACGCGGATCAGCGCATTGCCGAAATTCACGGCCTTTTCAAGCGGCTCTGCCTCTCTTTCCGAATAATCCGTCAGATAGTCGACGCCGGTTAACGCTGCAGCCTGCTCACACCTGTCTTCCAGTGTCGTCTCGCCGGCGTTTCGAAGATCCGCCGACATAAAGGACAGGTCCGTCATCTGACGGAAATTGAAAGCCACACAGGGGAAAAGCATGCCGATTTCCTCCGGCGTCCTTCCCGCCGCGGAATGAAGCAGATAAATTTTGTGGTTCTTCTTCAGTCTGCCGGAAGCGAACGCCGCGCGAAGCTCCCCGTTCACCTGATGAAACATGTCGCTGACCTGTTTTTCCGACTGCCACTGCCCCGTTTCCACAAGAGAGGATCTTAAGACCCAGGTCAGAAAATCACCGAAAATCGGGTTCGCCTTCAGATCATATCCCTGCCACAGCGAGTGGCGCATATTTTCAAGGATCTCCGGATGCGCACCCAGGGTCGGAGAAACCTCAAACGCTTTTTCCAGTGAATCCTCAGGCGCCGTATACTGATAATCCTGATCCGGCGAATCGATCTGATAAATCAGTGATACGAATTCCCCCAGCTCGCCGTCCGTTCTGGTCTGCACCTCCGCCACACCGAAATAGTGTCTGTTGATCTCCTTATATACCGCCGTTCCCGCCGCAAGCACCGCAAAAGGCAGAAACAGGCACACAGCACGGAAGATCACCTTCCGCACGGCCTCCCTGCCGGGATGCTTTTTCTCCCTTACCGCACGGATCAGGAAAACAAGGCACAGAACAGCCGCAAAGAACGCGAGACAGGCCAGATACCAGAGGCCGTCCTCCTTCAGATAATAGACATACAGAAACAGAACGGAGAACAGGATACTCTCAGTGAGAAGCCGGCGCATGGATCTGTTCCGGTCAGCGAGATCCGCAAAAAATCCTGCCATGGCACAGAAAAGGAGAAGTGTAAACGGCGCGAGCACCGCATTTCTGTACAGTTTTGTGCCGACAGACGTATCAAAGGTAACCGGGTGAAAGAGAAACCAGGTATACACAAACAGGGCAAAAACAGGTTTTCCCGAAAGTCTGCGCACCAGCAGATAGGCACTGAAAGCCGCCACGGAAATGAGGATCCCCAGCGCTGCCGGATAGGACACATGAAGCACGCTGATCAGGTCCAGAAAAAGCGGGAAACTCATCACCTTCACCAGGGAATAAAAATTCGGCTCCAGAAAATGATGGTGAAGGCGTGCGTACTCGATCATCAGACTGTCATCCGTAATGAATCTCGACTCAAAATGAATGCCGAGCCGGACGCTGTAGATGACACGGAGTATCGCAAGGACAGCGGCTGCCGCCAGGCAGATCCGCTCCGTCCGGATCCTGACGCTGTTTTCATTGTGTTCTGAGAGCCCGCTCTCTGCTGAAACATTCATAGTCATTTCCTTCCGATGTTCCGACCCGATATATATTCCGGCCGCTTCGCCATATTCTTCCGCCGGATCCGGCTGTCTGCCCGTTCCGCATTCCGTCCGGATTCATCTGCACTGCTCAGTCTGCCTTCCGCCCGGCTCCTGCTGCCTGCATTCTCTTCTTCAGCTTCGCATCAATTTCGTTCTCCCGCTCCGAGAGAAGGAACTGACGGTTGTATCTGAAATATTCCTCATTTGCATGCCGGTTCAGGAACTCGGCACTGTCATCACTGACGGTCAGCTCCGTCACCAGGAGAAGCATCTCATTGCCCGTGCCGAACGCATCCGCCGTAAAACGGAAGATGTGGCTGATGCGGGCATTGATCTGCGCCGTCTTCTTCTGCACAGCCTCTGCCTCTGCGGCAAAACGCTCCCGGATCACCTGAAAGCCGTCCGTCTGATCCTGATTCATCTGCTCCCGGAGCACCCCGGCGCAGGCTTCTTCAAAGCGGACGGGATACGTCATTTTTCTTCTCTGATGCCGGGAGAGACCGCCGGAGGCTTCCTCCATCTTCATGATTTCCTTCTGGCCTTCCATGTCCTCCGAAAGAATCCGGATGACCTCCTCAGCATGCTTTCCCTCTGCCCGCTTCCTCAGTTCCCTGAGTCTTCCGTGAAGCTCACGAAGACAGTCCTCCTCAAGTACGGTCTCACGGATCTCCGACATCACACTGTCGATGAGAAGTCCCATCAGGGTTACCCTGCCGTCGAACGGCGCTGCCGCAGCCCGCGACGCAATCTCGCGCCTCGTCTTCCTGTCCGGACCGTCCGGATCACCCCAGCCCGCCACAATTTCCCCGATGCGGTACTCGCTCCTGTACCGGTGGAACAGGCGGTAATAGGACGCAAACGCGCCGGCGATCCGGCTGTTATGAATATACTGGCTGATCAGCATCTCGTCGATCTCATAGCCCTTTTCCTCATAGAGCTTCATGGCATCCGACAGATCCTCCCAGCCCCTGGCCGTGACATAATTTTTGCCGTCGATCGTCGTCTCGATCCCGTAAAAATCATCCGGCTTCAGATCCAGGTAAGTCCTGATCGCGCGGTGAACACCCGCCTCGGAGGCATAGGCTTTCCAGACCGGATAGTCCGGCTCTGCCTCGATCACCTTCAGGCGGTCCAGCGTGGCGATATCGAATTCATGCACGGATCGGTTATATTCGGGCGGATTTCCCGCTGTCACAACAACCCAGCCCTCCGGCACGCGGTGCGGACCGAACGTTTTGTACTGAAGAAACTGCAGCATCGATGGACCGAGCGTCTCCGAAACGCAGTTGATCTCGTCCAGAAACAGGATACCTTCCTTTTTCCCGCTTTTCTCCATGCATTCATACACGGAAGCTATGATCTCACTCATGGTGTATTCGGAAACGTTATACTCCTGGCCGCCGTAGATTTTTGACGCAATAAACGGAAGCCCCAGTGCACTCTGTCTGGTGTGATGCGTCATGGAATAGGACACCAGTCCGATATCCATTTCCTGTGCGATCTGTGCCATGATGGCGGTCTTGCCGATGCCCGGTGCGCCGATCAGAAAAACCGGCCGCTGTCTCTCCACCGGAATCCGGTATCTGCCGTCCTCATCCTTCATCAGGTAGACTGACACTGTTTTCTTCACCTGATCCTTTGCCATCTGAATATTCATGTGATTTTTCTCCTCATGCGTCAAACACGGTCCGGTAAGCCCACCCGGGAATTCCCGGGATTTCCCAGCGGCTTTTCACAAAAACGAAGGCCACCGGATACTCCGGCCGCTCCTGCGGAAAAATCCCGTACCCGTCCGTGAAATAGAGCAGCCCCTGAAGGTGCGGAAACTCCCCGTTCCTTCTCAGCTGATCGACATGACGGAAAACAGGCCGGAAATCCGTTCCTCCGGATCCCCGGATCTCCACTTTCTGCATGTACCGGTCGAAATCCTCCTGAGACCTGATGACGTCATCCCTCTGTATTTTACTGTCTGCCTGAATGATGTGCAGATTCAGCTTCCCGGTAAAAATCCCCGCTTCCTTCATCACATCCCATGTCCTGTGAAGAAAGCTCTCCACGATTTTTCCCTGGCAGGAACCGGACGTATCGATCGCAATGACAAAATCTCTGATGCGGTCGGTCTCGCGGTATTCCAGCGGCTCAATCAGCGGCATCCGGCCATACAGTCTGAGGCCGTACATATAGTAGATATAATCAAATTCCTCCGAGCTGATATGAAGATCCTCCATCAGTCTGGCAAAACGCTGAAGAAAATCCGCATAGCTGTGCTTCTTCTCAAACGTGCCGGAAAAGACGCGGGAGAGCGAGCCCGGATCCAGGGACTGATTTTTCTCGTGCATTTCCATGTCATGCTGCACACCTCGGCTGATCGAGCGCCAGCGGCTGCCCTGTTCCTCGCCGCCCCGCCGGATGACCTCTTCCGGCATGTCCGCATCCGCAAAAAGCCACGGCTCATGCCTGTCCCTCTGCATCCGGCCTGCCATCTCCTGAAAAGTAAGGTCCGTCCCCGGAACACACCATCCGGAAAGCCGGGGCTGTTCCGGAGATTCCTGCATACTGCCGGATGGCTTCTCTGCGCCGCTGCCGGATGGCTTCCCTGAACCGCTGCCGGACGCCTTCCCTGCGCCGCTGCCGGATGACTTCTCCGCGCCGCTGCCGGATGCCGGTAAGTCTTCCAGATACCGGTAGATTCTCTCTGCCGTGAAAGGTTCCCCGGTCTCTTTTTTCAGGAGATCCAGCTCTCTTTTCGTCTCCCAGTCATCATCGAGTTTAAGCCCCGGTGCCTCCAGCGACAGCACGGCATACTCCACCGCCGCGTCCGCCGCAAAATCCCACACAGGTCTGTCCATATGCCGGTAATGAAAGGGATGCCGGAAAAGGCAGTGAAACATCATGTGCATATACAGCCGGGCCAGAAGAACGCTGTTCTTCACATACATTTCGATCACGGTCCCGGCGTCCGCATAGATCAGCCTGCCGTCCGTGCCGACACCTTTTTGCAGCACCGGACGGCTGTCTTCTTCTCCGCCGCCGGAGGGCCTGTTCTGCAGGTCAGCTTTCGTCTCCCGGCGGACATTTTCCTGCGGGATGTTTCCCCGTGGTATACCACCCTTCGGGATGCTTCCCCGTGGTGTACTGCCCTGCGGGATGTTTCCCCGTGGTGTACTGTCCTGCGGGATGCTCTCCTGTACCTCCGGATCACAGAATGTGACCTGCATGGAAAAAAGCGCGCGGTTCATATAGGGCAGCGCCTCCAGCAGACGGTCCCGCGTCAGGTCCAGCATCTGCTCGGCGAGTCTGATATCCTCTGTGCTTACCCGCTCCGTTTTCTGCTGATCCGCTCTGCTTACTGTGTCCATGCTCCGTTTTTCCTTCTGCCCAATTTTACTGAATCTCCCGCCGCCGGTTTTTCGCGGCTTCCTCAAGTTCCCTGCGCCGGTTCCTCCTGACACGGTTGATGTGCCGCTCAAAATCTCCGCTTTCGATCAGTTCTGTCAGCACATACTGCTCAAAGGTCGGTACCGTACTGGCATAAAATCCGACTTTCTTCTGAAACAGATCTGTCATGCCGGCGGGGAGGATCATATAGCCGATCCTGACAGACGGCCCGACCGTCTGCGTAAAAGTATTCAGATAGATCACCGACTTCTCCGGTTCCAGGGAAAAAAGAGTGTCCTCCGGCTTCGAGGACACCGTGAATTCCGAATCGAAATCGTCCTCGATGATAATGCCGTTCCGGGCGGAAGCCCAGTTGATATATTCTCTCCGCTTGGATGCCGTCGCCGTCACGCCGCTCGGGTAACTGTTGTAGGGCGTCACATGCAGCACCTCCGCACGGGTGCGCAGGAGCTCCGGGGTCAGGATCCCGTCCGGGCCCATCTTCAGAAATTCACACGTCACCCCGTTGACCTCATACATCCGGTGGATTTTTTCATAGGAGGGATCCTCCAGGGCATAAATGCGCTGTCTGCCCAGCACCTGAACGACAAGACTGTACAGGTACTCGGATCCGGACCCGATGACGATCTGATCCGGACTTACCCGGATGCCGCGGCTTCTGGCGAGGTAGGAAGCCACGGCGCTGCGGAACTCCGGGAGACCGCCTGACGGAGATCTCTCAAGGATTTTTTCGCCGCGGGCCGTAAGGACCCTGCGCATCGTCTTCGCCATCACGCTGTAGGGCATCCGCTCACTGACCCGGCTCCGGCCGCGCGTCATCTTTGAGGGCGCTGACGGATCTCCGGACGCTTCCGTCGGTTTCATGAAATGCGGTGTCCCGCCGGCCGTTTTCTCTGACGGTGCTGTCCCGTCCCCGATCACCGGAAGCACATCCGTATCCCGGTAAATAACGTAGTAGCCGCTTCTTTCCCTTGCATCGATATAGCCCTCATCGCAGAGAATCGCATACGCATGCTCCACCGTAATCACGCTCACGCCCGTCTCGGCCGCCACCAGCCGCTTCGACGGCATGCGGGACTCATACGGATACACGCCTTCCGTAATGTCGTCGCGCATCTGCTCGTACAGCTGAATATAGGCACTTCTGTTATTTTCTTTTCTGATCGTATATCTCATTGCTGTTCAGGCTTTCCTTCCGTGGTCAGTTTACAGGAAATTCCCGGCTCCTGCAATACGAAGACACATTCTGAGGTTGCGCACCGGCGGCCACATGTTTAAAATAGGTGAGAATGAAAAAACGACACGAAAAACAGACCATATAAGGAGGAAACGCCTCATGGAGATGCAGATGAATTTCCTGCGCAAGCTTCCGATGCCGCAGGATCTGAAAAAGGAATTCCCGGTGGATATCCGGCTGAAAAAGATAAAAGAGCAGCGTGACAACGAGATTGCCGATATCTTCGCCGGAAAGGAAGACAAATTCCTGCTGATCATCGGCCCCTGCTCCGCGGACAATGAGCCGGCCGTCCTGGATTACATGAACCGCCTTGCCCGCGTTCAGGAAAAGGTTAAAGATAAAATTTTCATCATTCCCCGCGTCTATACAAATAAACCGAGAACCATCGGCAAAGGATACAAGGGAATGCTCCATCAGCCCGACCCGGAAAAGGGAGAGGATCTGCTTGCCGGCATCATCGCCATCCGCAAGATGCACACGGATGTGCTTGACCAGACGGGCTTCACCTGTGCCGAAGAGATGCTCTATCCGGAAAATCACCGCTACCTCTCCGACCTGCTCTCCTACGTAGCCGTCGGCGCACGCTCTGTTGAGGACCAGCAGCACCGTATCGTGGCGAGCGGCATCGGCATTCCGGCCGGCATGAAAAATCCGACCGGCGGGGACCTGACCGTCATGATGAATTCCATCACGGCCGCCCAGGCACCGCAGCGTTTTCTCTACAGAGGCTGGGAGGTTCAGACGGAGGGAAATGCCAACGCGCACGCCATT
The DNA here is from genome assembly GCA_900319355.1 of uncultured Eubacteriales bacterium. Taxonomy (GTDB): domain Bacteria; phylum Bacillota; class Clostridia; order Lachnospirales; family Lachnospiraceae; genus Bilifractor. The sequence goes on from ONOC01000012.1 coordinate 24,945, forward strand.
CTCAGAGGCTACGTGGACAAATTCGGCAACAGCATGCCGAACTACCATTACGAGGATCTCCGCCGTGTCCGCGAGCTGTATGACGAGCGCGAGCTGAGCAACCCAGCCGTCATCGTGGACTGCAACCACGCCAACTCCGGCAAGAAATACATGGAGCAGATCCGTATTGCGAAAGATGTCCTGCACAGCAGGCATATTTCCGACGACATCCGCCGCCTTGTCAAGGGCCTCATGATCGAGAGCTACCTCGTCGACGGCAATCAGAAGATCAGCGACGACATGGTCTACGGCCAGTCCATCACCGATCCCTGCCTTGGCTGGGAGAAAACGGAGAAACTCATCTACGAGTTCGCAGATGAGCTCTGATCCGCATCCCCGCTTCTTCATCATCAGCACACAGGAAAGGAAAACGCCGCGGCAGCGCTGCGGCACTGAACAGTTATGAATATCACAGACAAAATCGCTTCAGAACTTGATGTCCGTCCGCAGCAGGTACAGGCGGTCATCGACCTTCTTGACGACGGAAATACCGTTCCCTTTATCGCCCGGTACCGGAAAGAGCAGCACGGTTCCCTCGACGATACCCAGATCCGCACCATCGAGAGCCGTCTTGTCAGTCTCCGGAATCTCGACGAGCGCCGGGCCGCTGTCCTGAAATCCATCGAAGAACAGGGCAAGCTCACCGATAAACTGAAGAAAGCCATCGATGAGGCGGAAACCATGGTGGATCTCGAGGATCTGTACCGTCCCTATAAGCAGAAACGCAAAACCCGCGCCTCCGTCGCAAAGGAAAAAGGACTTCAGCCGCTCGCCGATCTCATTCTCGCCCAGGAGATCGATCACCCGCTTGAGCAGGAGGCGGAGAAATTCATCGATGAGGAAAAAGGCGTGAAAAACGCAAAGGATGCCATCAGCGGGACTTCCGACATCATCGCCGAGATGATCTCCGACAACGCCGACTACCGTGCCGGCATCCGGAATTTCACAAGAAAAACCGGCATCGTCGTTTCTCAGGCAAAGGATAAGGAAGCAGGATCCGTGTACGAGATGTACTACGATTTCCAGGAGCCCGTCGCCAGAATCACCGGCTACCGCGTTCTCGCCATCAACCGCGGTGAAAAAGAAAAATTCCTGACCGTGAAGATTCAGGTTGATGAGCGCCAGGTTCTTCTCTACCTCGGTCACTTCCTGATCAGAGGAAAGAACGCCCATACTTTCCCGACGCTGATGCACGCAATCCAGGACAGTTATGAGCGGCTGATCGCCCCGGCGATCGAGCGCGAGATCCGCAACGAGCTCACCGATATGGCCGAGGACGGTGCCATCAGGGTATTCGACAAAAATCTCGAACAGCTTCTCATGCAGCCGCCGATTGCCGGACAGGTCGTGCTCGGCTGGGATCCCGGCTACGCACACGGCTGCAAGCTTGCCGTAGTCGACGAGACCGGCAGAGTTCTCGATACGGCCATCATCTATCCCGTAGAGAAATATCCGGGCGCCGGCGTAAAACCGCGCGACCTTGAAAACGCAAAAAATACAGTAAAGCATTTCATAAAGAAATATCATGTCACCCTGATCTCTCTCGGAAACGGTACCGCCTCCAGGGAATCAGAGCAGGTGATCGTTGATCTGCTGAAGGAAATTCCTGAGAAGGTGCAGTACGTCATCACCAATGAGGCCGGGGCATCGGTCTACTCCGCAAGCAGACTCGGGGCGGAGGAATTTCCGGATTTTGACGTAGAACAGAGAGGTGCCGCGTCCATGGCGCGCCGCGTCCAGGATCCCCTTGCCGAACTGGTAAAAATCGATCCGAAGGCGATCGGTGTCGGCCAGTATCAGCACGACATGGACCAGAAAAAACTTGGGGAGGCGCTCTCCGGCGTGGTCGAGGACTGCGTCAACAGAGTAGGTGTCGACCTGAACACAGCCTCAGCTCCGCTGCTGGAGCACGTATCCGGCCTGACAAAGGCCGTGGCAAAGAATATTGTCACCTACCGCGAGGAAAACGGCCGCTTTGAGACCAGAAAGCAGCTTCTCAAAGTGCCGAAACTCGGTCCGAAAGCCTTTGAACAGTGTGCCGGCTTTCTCAGGATCCGTGACGGAAAGGAACCGCTCGACAACACGGCCGTCCATCCGGAGAGCTACGAAGCGGCGAAAAAGCTCATCAGCATGCTGGCAGCAAAACAGAAAAAGGAATCCTTCCGGGGGATCGCTTCGATCAGCATCAGCGATTACGCCGGAACGGCTGCTGAACTCGGCATCGGAGAACCGACGCTCCGCGATATCGTAACGGAGCTTCAGCGTCCGGGACGGGATCCGCGTGAAGACATGCCGAAGCCCATTCTCCGCAGCGACGTGCTCAGCATGGAGGACCTGAAACCCGGTATGATCCTGAAAGGGACCGTCCGGAATGTCATTGACTTCGGCGCTTTCGTCGATATCGGTGTGCATCAGGACGGACTGGTACACATCTCGGAACTGTCTGACAGAAAATTTGTAAAGCATCCGCTCGATGTCGTCAGTGTCGGCGATGTCGTGACCGTCAGGGTGCTGGACGTGGATCTGAAACGGAACCGCATCAGCCTTTCGATGCGCGGCATCAGCTGACAGACCGTCAGTCAGAACTACAAAAGGGCCCGGGGCATATGCCCCGGGCCCTGCTGTTCTTTCCTGCTGCTGTTCTTTCCTGCTGCCGTCGGTCTCATGTGCCGACTGCGGGAATCGCACATCGATGGAGCAGCCGGTCTTCATACCGTACTGCGGCATCCTGTATGATACAATATGTGGCACTGCCTGCAGTATGGGGGTTACTGTGCGGTAGCTGCCGCAGAGGAGGCACCCGCATCCTGTGTCTGCTGTGCTGCTGCCTGCTGTGCTGCCGCCTGCTGCGCTGCAGCCTGTTCTGCGGCTGCCTGCTGTGCCGCTGCCTGCTGCGCCGCCGCCTGCTGCTGTCTGATGTATTTATCCACATCACTTTCCGGCGCCTCGCGCAGCTCATACCCGTCCGGATAATAAACCACAATCGGCGTGTCGAGCGTCATCAGATCATAGACCGTACCGGCGACATCCTTCGGCAGGTTGACGCATCCGTGCGATCCGTTCCATTCATTCTGGCCGGCTCCGAATACCGACTTCCACCAGGCATCATGAAGACCGATGCCTGTATCGGTAAACGGCATCCAGTAAGATACCGGCGTCTCGTAAGTGTACTTTCCGTTCGGCAGCTTCTCGCCCTTCAGCGTTGCATCCTTCTGCTTGTCCATAAGCAGATAAACTCCCGGCGGTGTATAGTGCGCCTTGTCCATCAGACCGGTCACGACATCGGTCTCAAAAACCATCTGGCCGTTCTGATAGATCCAGAGATGCTGCGCCGACGCATCAATTTCGCAGTATGTCTGGCCGATACCTCCGTTATCATCTGTATCAGCCTCCTCATACATGGTATAATTCGGCTTTCTCGTCACGGTCTTCGCAGATGAAAGCTCATCTTTGAGCTGAGCGATCTCCGCTTCCTGATTCACCTGCCATCCGTAATACTGATTGCCGGGAATGGTCTGCACGCCCCTGTTGGTCGACTGAAACTGATGATCCTTCCCGACCGAATCCACACCGGCAGCAAGCTCTGAGACAAAATCAGCGATATGCTGATCCCAGGCCGCCTCATCCTTTGTATAGGTGCCGTCGTCATTCTTTGTCTCCCAGCTTTCCGCCGTCTCCCGGTTAATCTCTTTGGTTGAGCCGTCCGGAAGTGTCAGCGTGATATCCGCAAAAAACTCGGGATGCGCTTCCCTGAGCGCCGCCTCTTCTGCTTCCTTCTGCGCTTTTTCCTGCGCGGCCTTTTCCTCGGCCGCCTTTTTTTCGGCTTCCTCGGCAGCCTTTTCATCCGCTGCCTTCTTCTCTGCTTCCGCCTCGGCCTCGGCTTCAGCTTCCGCTTCAGCCTCAGATGCCGATTCGATCAGCGTATTGTCTGCCTCCACGCTGCGGACGCCGATTTTGCCCGTCGCCACGCCATAGATAAAGCAGCCGCCGATCAGCGCAGCCGCCGTAACTCCGACGGCCACAAGGAAACCCGAAACCTTATTGTCCTTTTTCCTGTAACTATGCCTGCGTTTCCTCGCCATTCCTTATGCTCCCCTGCCCCGTGCTGCCCGCCGCACCGTTTCTTCAGCGGCCGGAAGCACCTTCATGACAAAAAATCAATGATTCAGGTTTTCAGTATAGCTTTCAAATCGTTTCCTGACAAGACGTAGTCCTTACTTAATTTATATCCTTCTGCTTCTCATACGCATCCCACAGTCTGTCCTTTTCTGCCAGAATTCTTCTTCCGAGGTCTGCCGTATCCTCCACCTCACGCGGCAGGCGGCGGACAGACTGAAAGGACTGTCCCTCCCAGGTGACGGTCATCGGCTCATCCAGCTCTTCCTCCGGGACTGCCAGCACCGTGCCGTCGGTACACAGCGCATATACTGTATATTTTCCGGTTCCTTCGTCCATATCGATAAAATCCACCACTGCGCCGTGATCCCATACCCGGTCATGAATGACGTAATAATTGGTAATTTTGGCATGCGTATCCTCAATCGCGAGCTCCGCCATCTGGCCGTTCCGGGATTCCCACCATGTCCCGCGGTGAAACTCCTTCATGATGTCCGCGATTTTTTCAAAGCGGGGCGTCGTAACGGCGCCTCCCTCCTGACCGGTTCCGCCGGCAGCGCCGGTACCTCTTCCCTCATCTCCTCCGGAAGAAGGCATGCGGATCTCGTCCAGATCACGGCGGATTTCCTCCGGCGTTTCCACCGGAATGAACTGATAGGGTTCCCGTTTTCTGCTGCTGCCGTTATGACGGCTGTTCTTATGACTGCTGCTGTTCTCACCTTTGTTATTTTCTGTGCTCACGGTATGTCCTCTTCCTCTCCGTCATCTGAAGGTTCCAGCGACACAATGTCACCGGCCGGGATCTCTGTTCCGTCCTCCATCACGATCACCCGCCGGAATCCGTCGATCCTGCGGATTCTGCCGGAGGCTGTCTGATAGCTTCCGCCTTCCTTCCGCTCATCCGGAACGAACCAGGTAATCTCCGCCGCCGGGTTCTGCCGGTGTTCAAGCCTCTGAAGGGCAAAATTCAGTTCCTCCTGCCTGTTTTCATCGAGTGCTGCCTGTTCTTCCGTATATCTCGCCGTCTCGTCGATCTCGTCATCCAGTCCCGTCAGCGCCGCAAAAGGTGCAAACTGTGCCGCCCTGGATTCCGCGGACAGCGGTGGATGCACCTTCGATCTGTGAGGCGGAAGATGAATGATATCTCCGTACAGACGCAGCGTCTCCCGCTCTTCCGGGGACATCTTTTCACTGTTCTCCCTGATTTTCGTTTCCATCATGTCAGTTCCTGTATTCTCCTGATCTGCCGGCCGGTTTCAGGCCCTGTGTCCTCCGGTCTGCCGGCCGGTTTCAGGCCCTGTGTCCTCCGATCTGCCGGTTTCTCTCTATACCTGTTGCGCCTTTCTCGAGGTTCATACCCTTGATCACGGCATTTTTTCCGAACCGGTGCTGCAGCTCAACAACAGCCTTTTCCGCCGCCTCTTCCTTTTCCGCCGCCCTGTCGCGTGCCTGATAATCGGTAAAGAGATCCATCTGTTCGTACACGGCTCCGGTTCTGGCTGCTGCGGTTTTTGCCGCTCCGGTTCTGGCTGCTGCGGTTTTTGCCGCTCCGGTTCTGGCTGCTGCGGTTCCGCTCCTGTTCTGGCTGCTCCGGTCCCATATCCGTTGCCGGCACCCTCTGCAGATCCCGCGCCGTTTTCTCCTGAGACTGTGACGTATCGTCCGCTTCCGCCGTCCGCATCTTCGGAGACATTCCCTGCTACGACATACATTCTTCTGATCAGAAGAGACGGATTCACAATCCTGTCATACAGTTTCACCGCAGCTTCACGGATCCGGCGCTCCGACCTTGTGGGAAGACTCAGGTTTTCAGTTCCGTGCGCATGCTTCGGAACCAGCCGTCCGTAACGGTCCGTCACGACCTCGCCGTGATAATTTTTCCGCCTTGCGGGATCCTCCAGGTTTTCCACGTCGTAGCCGACCGTCAGTACGACCTGCGCCGCCTTCCGGTTCTTTTCCGCCAGATCCAGTGCCAGCCGGTCCGCCATCTCGCGTATCACCGTCCTGCCCTTTTCAAAAGTATAGGGTTCCTGAAGTACCTGCCCCTCGCTCATGCTCTTCACGGCCGGGCGCAGATTTTTCACATCCGCCATCGTACACGGCTCATATCCCCATGCATGATCAATCAGCAGCTCGGCGTTGACACCGAACAGATGATACAGCAGCTCTTCGTTTTCCAGCGACGTCCTCGCCACATCGCCCATGGTACAGATGCCGCAGCGCTGCAGCTTTCGTGCGATACCGGGGCCGACGCGCCAGAAGTCCGTCAGCGGGCGGTGATTCCAGAGCAGCCTCCGGTAGCTCATCTCGTCACAGGAGGCGATCCGCACACCGGTGCTGTCCGACGGAATATGCTTGGCCACGATGTCCATCGCCACCTTCGCGAGATACATATTCGTGCCGATCCCGGCCGTGGCCGTGATGCCGGTTGTTTTCAGGACCTCACGGATCATTCTCTCCGTCAGCGTCCTCGCATCCGTTCCGAGCGTGCGAAGATAAGGCGTCAGCTCGATGAAAACTTCATCGACCGAATAGGGAAAAATATCCTCCGGTGCCACGAATTTCAGATAGGTGCGGTAAATATCCGTGCTGTATTTCATATACAGCTGCATTCTCGGCGGTGCCGTGATGTAGTCCAGCTTCAGACAGGGATTCTGCTTCAGCTCATCCGCCTGGCAGGAGCTTCCGGAAAAATCCCGGATTCCCGCTTTTGCCAGTCTTGCGCTGTTGATCCTGCCGACGGCCTGAATCACCTCGAAAAGTCTCGGCCGTCCGGGAATCCCTTCAGCCTTCAGGGAAGGAGAAACCGCCAGACAGATCGTTTTTTCCGTCCGCGTCAGATCCGCCACGACAAGATTCGTCTTCAGCGGATCCAGCCCGCGCTCGTGACACTCTACAGAAGCGTAGAACGATTTGAGGTCGATGGCGGCATATATGTGCTCCGGCCGTCTGTCCGCAGAAACGGACGTTCTGTCCATGTGACGTTCCTCCTTTCTTTTCCTTCTCCATTTCCGGCGCTTCAGGCCGGCTTCGTCGGTCTGACGCGGCGTTCGCCTCACCGCATCACGCTTCGCGTGTGCGGATGCGGCTCACTGCCCGCGCATATTCGCATTCTCGCGATGCTTCGCATCGCTCCATGCTCATACATGTAGTGCCACATACTGTATAAGTCTACGCGCCGCTTCGCACTACGTGCTTTCGCGTCGCTACAGGTGACCGACTTCGTCGGTCTGACGCGGCGTTCGCCTCACCGCATCACACTTCGTGTGTGCGGATGCGGCTCACTGCCC
>ONOC01000113.1 GCA_900319355.1 uncultured Eubacteriales bacterium
TTCTCGCGATGCTTCGCATCGCTCCATGCTCATACCTGTTATCGTCGCAAAGCCACAGTCGGCCTTGCGCACCCTTCGGGTGTGCAGTCCGCCTCTGGCATGCGACGGACTTATACAGTAAATGATTCCGCCGATCCGTCAGCGTGGCGCTGAAGTATATTCGTCACCTTGAAACCTGCGTTTTTCAGAACCTCTGTCATCTTTTCAACGGAAACCTCTCCGGTCGCCTTGATCTCAACTTCCGTTCCGCGCTCCGTCCGATACACAACCACATTCTCGAGGTTGGCATCCTCATCCGCAAAGGCCTGGGCAATCCGCTGGAACACGCCCGGCCTGTCTTCACAGTTCAGAACGAAGCGGGTTCCCTGTTTCATATAACCTGTGAGATCGATAAAGGCCGCATAGATATCACGGTCCGTTATGATACCGACCAGCTTTCCCGATTCATCCACCACGGGAAGAACCGAAATATCATTATCCTTCATCTTGCCGGCCGCTTCCTCAAGAAACTGATCCGGACCGATGGTAATGACATCGTTGATCATGATGTCTCCGACGGTTGTTCTCGACAGCAGATAATTGAGCTCGTAAATCGAAAGCGAGGTTTTATCAGCTCCTGATTTTTCCTCAACCAGTCCCCCGGTCACCAGGCCGATCAGCTTTCCGTCTCCGTCTGTGACAGGCAGCCGGTGAAAACCGCCTCTGCCCATGACACCGACCGCTTTCAGAAGCGTCATATTCTTCTCAGCCGTCACCGGATTCTTCGTCATGTGATCTTTTACAAACATGTTTTTAACCTCCCAGATAAGCCTTCTGCACGCGCTCATCGCGTGCCAGTTCATCGCCGGTCCCCTCCAGCGTGATTTTTCCCGTCTCCAGCACATAGGCGCGGTCAGCGATCGCCAGCGCCATCTTCGCATTCTGCTCTACCAGCAGGACGGTCGTTCCCTGCCTGTTGATATCCTCAATGATATGAAAAATCTCCTTGACAAGCAGCGGAGAAAGTCCCATGGACGGTTCGTCCATGAGAATGATCCTGGGACGCGCCATCAGTGCTCTGCCCATGGCAAGCATCTGCTGCTCGCCGCCGGAAAGCGTACCCGCCATCTGGCTGCGCCTCTCCTTCAGCCTCGGAAAAAGCGTGAAAACCTTCTCCTCGTCGGCCTGTACATCGGAGGCCGCCCCTTTTCTGGAATAGGCGCCGAGCATCAGGTTCTCCTCTACCGTCTGCTGAGCAAACACACGTCTTCCCTCGGGAACCTGCGCCAGACCCAGGGAAACGATCTTGTGAGGTGCGATTCTGGTCAGCTCCTGACCGTCAAGCGTAATACTGCCCTCGGCCGGTTTCAGAAGACCCGAGATCGCGTGCATTGTCGTTGTCTTGCCGGCACCGTTGGCGCCGATCAGTGTCACGATTTCGCCGTCATCGACATGAAACGAAATTCCCTTGATGGCCTCGATCATGCCGTAGCGGACTTTAAGATTTTCTACTTTCAGCATCAGTCCGGCCTCCTCAGTCTCCGATATAAGCCTTGATGACTTCCGGATTATTCTGAATCTCCTCCGGTGTCCCCTCGGCCAGCAGCATGCCGTAGTTCAGTACGGTAATGTGTTCACAGATTCTCATGACCAGACGCATGTCATGCTCGATCAGAAGGATGGCGATGCCGAAATGATCCCTTACCTCACGGATCATCGCCATCAGCTCCTCTGTTTCCTGCGGGTTCATACCTGCCGCAGGCTCGTCCAGAAGGAGCACCTTCGGATGTGTCGCCATGGCACGCGCAATTTCCAGCCGTCTCTGCTGCCCGTACGGCAGATTGCCCGCCGTCGTGTCCGTATATTCGCTCAGGTGAAAAATCTCCAGCAGCTCCCGCGCTTCCTTATCCGCATCTTTTTCTTCCCTGCGGAACCTGGCCGTGCGGAACACCGCATCGAAGTTGTTATAGGTAAAGTGATTGTGCATACCCGTCTTTACATTATCCAGAACAGACATATTGTAGAACAGACGGATATTCTGGAACGTACGGGCGATCCCGGCCTTCGACGCCTGCACGGGATTCAGCTTTTCCATATCCTGCCCGTCGAGGTAGATTTTGCCCCTCGTGGGCTGATACACCTTCGTCAGCATATTGAACACCGTCGTCTTGCCGGCGCCGTTCGGTCCGATCAGGCCGTCGATTTCTTTCGGAAAAATCTTCATATTCAGATCGTTCACGGCTGTCAGGCCTCCGAAGTCGATGCCCAGGTCCTGTACCTCCAGAACCGGTTTCTTCTCATCAGGCATTCTGAGCCTCCTTTCCCGGACCCTTTCCGCTCTTCTTTCCGTCTCTGTTCCGTCTGCTTCTCTCTTCGAACCAGAGCCGTATGCTCTGATTGTTTGTCACGATCATAATCACGATCAGGACAACGGCATAGATCAGCATCCTGTATACGGACAGGAATCTCAGCACCTCCGGCAGTACAACCAGAACGGTTGTCGCGATGATCGTGCCGGTCATGTTGCCGAGACCTCCGAGCACCACGTACACAAGGATCAGAATGGACAGGTTGAAATCGAACTTCGTCGCTGCGAACGAAGAATAATTCAGGCCGTACAGTGCACCGGCAGCGCCCGCCAGCGCTGCGGAAAGGACAAAGGCCAGCGTCTTCTCCGCGGCGGCATTGATGCCAATGGTCGAAGCCGCGATCCTGTTGTCACGGCAGGCCATGATGGCGCGGCCGTTCCGGCTGTACATGATGTTATATACAATAATCAGCGAGATGATGATCAGGACAAAGCCCGCCGTGAAATTCGACACGGTCTGCACACCGGTCGCACCCATGGGACCGGAGATCAGCAGTGTTCCCTCTGAACCCATGGAAAGCGTATTGTCGATAAAGCTGAAATGAAGTCCGCTGTTGTCCACGCCGAGGTAAATATTATTGATGATATTGACGATGATCTGGCCGAAGGCAAGCGTCACGATGGCCAGATAGTCGCCCTGCAGTTTCAGCACGGGAATGGACATCAGCCATCCCAGAAATCCCGCCACCAGTGTGCCGAGAATAATGCAGAGCACCAGAACCACAAAGCTGTTTGTCACGCCATGAAAATTCAGTACACCGGCGAGGATCGCCGCTGAAAAAGCGCCCAGTGACATGAAGCCTGCCTGGCCGAGGTTAAGTTCTCCCGAAATGCCGACATTCATGTTCAGTCCGATGGCGGCTACGATATAGCAGCAGACCGGAACCAGAAGCGCAGAATATTTTCTGCCCAGAAGGCCCGCGGCGGAAGCTGCGGTAAGAAGAATAAACAGAATA
>ONOC01000087.1 GCA_900319355.1 uncultured Eubacteriales bacterium
TTCAAAGCTCTTTGGAGGGCTCGACCTTCCGAAGGATCGTTTTGACAGGAACCGTGAGGGGTATGTCGATGACAAAGGCAGCTATCACTACATCACAGGAACAAAGAAGCGCGGTGCGACACCCGATGTGATTCCTCTGAAGAATAAGGACGGCAGCAGCAACGCCGATCTGTTTACGATGCTGGCGAACATGGATCACGCCGTCAATATCCAGAAGCGCAATGCGGACGACCACGAGGATGCCAGGAACAAGGCATTCAAGGCCAATACAGATCCGGATTCAGAGGAAGCGGATACCACGCCTGATCCCGTGGATGTGGAGTCGTACCGCAGATATATGGTGAGCAAGTATCAGGATGACACAGATGACGATGAAGAGGACCCGGTTGAAAAGTTTGTTCACGATTTTCTTTGCGGTCTTAATGACACAGATCAGATCATCATGTTCACCGTATTCGGATCCGGTGATGAGCAGAAGGATGCTGCGGCGCAGGTGAACCGCACGACACAGTCCGTCTCCAGGACAATCCAGCGCATCAAGGCAAGGCTTAAAAAGCAGCTTGCAGATGAGCTGGGATACACCGGCCAGGACCGTGCAAGGCCTGAGAAGTAACCGGTTGATTTCTGTGGCCCATAGTAGAGGGAGAAGCAAATCTCCCTCTGCCGAACAGAAACCGTATTAGCAAAAGGAGACGAACGATTATGAAGACTTGGAAAGTAGTTGTAGCAAAACCGGGCAGGAAAGCGGAGATCAGAGAGATTCCGGCGACATATAAGGCCCTGTTGGATCTGGTCGGAGGACGACGCATCGAGTTGACGGAGCCGGTATCGGACGACACGGCTGTCATATGCAATGAGGAGGGAAAGCTCCTGGATCTTGAGCCGAACCGCGGCCTGTATGACGAAGACGGCAGGCTTCTCGATATTTACTGCGGCACGATCGTATGCATTGGAGCAAGGCCGGAGGATGAAGATTTCAGTTCTCTGACGGATACGGAGATCGCGGTCTACATGATGATGTATGGTGATCTGGAATATTCCGTTAAGGCAGAGGAGGGAGCGGACGCATGAGTACATCGGATACACAGACGTTTCCGATGCCGATCAAGGCAAGACCGTATTATCACCAGCAGGCGGGGGTTGACTTCGCCTGCCGGGTGTTCGGCCTGATCGACGGGAAGAAGAGATCGAGCGGCGTCGCGTTTCTGATGGAAATGGGCTGCGGCAAGACGATCACATCCATCGGTGTCGCCGGCGTTTTATATCAGTTCGGTCTGATCGACAGGATTCTGATTGTCTGCCCGCTTTCGATTACAGGCGTCTGGGAAGAGGAGTTCGAGAAGTTCGCTGACTTCCCGTATCAGCTGACTGTCCTCACCGGCAGCTGTGAAAAGAAAAGACAGGCCCTGAAGAATATTCCGAAGGATGGACTCCAGATCGCGGTGATCAATTACGAAAGTGCGTGGAGAATCGAAGTTAATCTTCTTCAGTATGACGCGGATCTGATCATCGCCGATGAAGGGCACAAGCTGAAGGAGAACCGTTCCCGCCAGTCAAAGGGAATGCATGAGCTCGGCGACCGGGCGCGTTATAAGTTGCTGCTCACCGGCACAGTCATCACGAATAAAGAGATCGATGTCTATTCGCAGTACCGGTTCCTGGACAGCCGGATCTTTGGGAAATCCTTTTATACCTTCAGAAACCGCTATTTCACGATGGAGGGCTACGGCTTTCATACGCCGATTTTCAGGAAACCGATGATGGATGAGTTCCTGAAACGCATGCACTGCATCGCGTACCGGGTGACGAAGGATGAGTGCCTTGACCTTCCGGAGTTCAGGGAGGAAGTGCGCCGCATCGAGCTTGAGCCGAAGGCCATGAAGAAATATAAGGAACTGGAGCGTGACAGCTTTACGGAACTGAAAAAGACGGAAGTCACGGCTCCGAATATTCTGACGAAGCTTCTGCGCCTGTCCCAACTGACCGGTGGACATCTGACGGATGACGAACATCATACCGAAGCTGTCAGTAAAGCAAAACTGTCGGCACTCGAAGACATTATTGATACAGCCATGGACGAGGGGCAGAAGCTAGTCGTGATGGCAAGATTCACGGCGGAGCTTGATGATATCGAATCACTTCTGAAAAAGAAGGGTATCCGATACAGTGTCGTTCGCGGTGGCGTAAAGGATCGGGACGAAGAGGTGCGACGGTTCCAGAATGATCCGGAATGCAAAGTCTTTGTCGGCCAGATCGCGGCAGCGGGTCTGGACATCACTTTGACCGCAGCGCATACGATGGTCTTTTACAGCCTCAGCTATTCGATGTCGGACTTCGATCAGGCGAAAGCCCGCATCCACAGGGTGGGCCAGAAGCAGGACTGCCTCTACATCTATCTCATTGCAAAAGGAACCGTCGATACAAAGGTACTCAGATCACTCAGAAACAAGATCGATCTCGCAAAGATGTTGGTTGACGACTACAGGCATGGGAAGAACCCGTATGCGGATTGAAAGGAGATTTTATGGAACCGAATACATTATTTGACCTGGCCGACGAACTGAAGGCGGCGAAGGATGAGAAAAAGGCGCTGGACGCACAGACGAAGGAATTGAATGTCAGAATTGAGGCTCTGGATAAGGAACTCTCGGATGCGATGGCAAACGCGGAATGCGAGAAGTTTACCAGGAACGGATCGACATTCTATTTGAACAGCAGGCTTTTCGCATCACCGATGGCGGGCAATAAGGATGCTATGATCGCTGCCCTGAAAGAGAACAGCTACGGGGACATCGTGACCGAAACCGTCAACGCGAATACCCTGGCGTCTTTCTGCAAGGAGCAGATGGCGGCGAATGAGGATGAGCTGCCGGACTGGCTGGAACCGGTTGTGAGTACTTTTGAGAAGGTTACGGTCGGGATCAGGAAGAGCTGAGACAAAGAGAACAGACCGGTTGATTTGTGTGGCACTTAGTAGGGAGATATTTCTCCCTGCGGTGCGCAGAAATCATTTTTACTTATGGAGGACAACAGTATGTCAGAGAAAAAAGAACTTGAGAAACAGGAAACAGCGGTCGCGGAGACTTCGGGCTTTGCGCTCACAGAGAATCTTCAGACGATCAAAGACGTAATTTCCGGAGAATGCGCGGGACTGGATTTCAGCTTTGATCGCATCCGAATCCCGTCCGGCGGCGGGCTCGCGTTTGAGGTGCCTGGTGAGGAGGATGATCCGGAACTCGCGACAAAGATCACGGCGGTGATCGCCTATCAGCATCCGGCTTACGCCTATTACGCGACGAAGTTCCATGGCGGCAATAATCCGCCGGACTGTGGATCATTTGACGGGGAGCACGGGATCGGGAATCCCGGCGGGGATTGCCGTACCTGCCGGTTCAATAAATTTGGTTCCGGCGAGGGCAAGGCCAAGGCCTGCAAGAACCGCCAGATGCTTTATCTCCTGCGCGAAGGCGAGATCTTCTCGGTCATGATGTCGATCCCGACAGGGAGCCTTAAGAGCTACACCGACTATGTGAAGAAGCAGATCACCAGGGGACGCAGGCTCTCCGGTATTGTGACGGAAATCTCGTTGAAGAAGGCGGAGTCAAATTCAGAGGACGGCAGCATCACATTTTCCAGGGTCACCTTCAAATTCGTGCGGATGCTGAATGCGGAAGAAAAGGAGTACGTGGCGAAGATGACGGAACTCATCAAAGGGTACGCAAGCAATCTTACCGCGAATGCTCTGATCGGGGATGAGGATGCCGGCGACAGCGGGACATTTGTCGACGCGGAGACCGGCGTGGTGATCGAGCCGCTGAAATAAGATTCTCCGGTAAATGCTGCAAAGAAACTACAGGCTTCGGAGGGCGTCCTGCCTTCCGGAGCTGTTTTCACAGGAGGTTTCATATGGATAAGAACTATAAGTGCGTGACGGATATCGGGGAGCTCAGGTGTTATATCGGTGACGCGAAGACCGTGGCGTTCGACTATGAGACCGCGCCGGATGAAGGCTTCCGGGACGAGACCAAAGCATCCCTTGACCCGTTCCGATCGCATATTGTGGAATGCAGTTATTCCGTAGAAGAAGGCACAGCCGTTTCTGTTCCGGTAAAACATCTGACCGACCAGAACATGGATTATCATGAATGGCTCGCATTTCACAGGAAACTTCTCACCGACAGGAACCGAATCAAGGTGTGTCACAACATTGCTTTCGAATCTGCGTTTTCCTATCACCTCGGCATTGTGATCCAAGCTCCAGTTTATGACACGATGTGCGCGGCGCAGATGACGCAGAACGGGGAGTACGCCTTTCGGAAACTCTCTGAGAGCGGCCTGAAAACCCTGTCGGCGTCGCTTCTCGGTACGCTCAGAAAGACATTTTCAGAGATGACGGACGGGATGCATTTTGACGGACTGGATCCTCAGGATGCTGCGACGATTGAGTACGCCTGTGAGGATTCCGACCAGGCGCTGCAGCTGTACCGGATTTTCAATACATGGTTTGACAAATATCTCCCGAAGCACAGGTGCATCGTGGAGAACCTCGAATCGCCGACCGCTGTCTATCTCGGTATTATGAAGCATAACGGCGCTCCGCTTGACCTGCAGCTTATGGAAAAGAAGAAAGCAGAGGCGGAGGGTGAGATGGAGAAGCTCCGGCAGCAGATCGCTTTTATGATCGGTGATGTGAATATCGGGGCAAACTGCTCCACGAAGGCTTTCCGCGATTATCTGTACGGGACGCTGGGTCTGCCTGTCTTAAAGACCACGCTTTCCAATAAGGAAGCGGCAGACGACCAGGCGATGCAGATGCTGAAGGAATGGTGCGATGAGAACAGGCCGGAGCTGTCCGATCTTTTTACGATGGTGCAGGAGTACCGGAAGTGGGGAAAGATCAAGTCGACGTATATTGACGGGCACCTCAAATTTCTGAATCCCGTGACCGGCTGCATTCATCCTGATTTTTTTGCCCTGTCGACGGATACGGGCAGATTCAACTGCCAGCACCCGAACGCCCAGAACATGCCCCGCAAGACCAATGACCCCATCGGCGTCCGGAATTTTATCCGTGCTCCGAAAGGTCATCTCATCATCAGTCTGGATTTTTCCCAGATCGAATTGCGCGTTGGGTCATTTTACCTGTCCCAGGCGGGAGATGACACGATGAAGGATGTCTATCTGAAAAATCTGGATCTTCATGCGAAGACGACCTCGTTCATTTTCGGTGTGCCGTATGAGCAGGCTCACGATAAGAATTCTCTCGGTTATAAGGAACACCGCACCATTGCCAAGAACGTGAATTTCGGCGTTTTTTACGGATTGTTTCCCCGAGGCCTGCAGAAGACTCTGCGCTTTAAGGCCGGCATCGAACGATCCTTTGAGGAGTGCTCGGATATGATCGAGAACCTGAAAACCGGATATCCCGGTCTTTCTGTCTGGCCGGAGGAAGTAAAAGAGGACGCGTCCCGCCGGATGTACATGGAGACCTGGCTCGGCAGACGCCGCTATCTTCCGAACATCAACAGCTCAGACTGGGGACAGAAATCATTTTCCGAACGGTGCGCGATGAATACGCCGATTCAGGGTACGGCGGCGGATATCCTGAAACTTGCTGTGGCGCGGATCCTCGCCGGGCTTCCCGAGAGACCGTGACTGAGGCCGATCCTTCAGATTCACGATGAGCTCACATTTATCATCCCGGAAGACAGGCTCTCCGAGGCTGTCGCATTTGTAAAGGAATGCATGGAGGCACAGCCTTTTCCTGAGTTTGACCTGCCTCTGATCGCGGAGGCGTCCGCCGGATCCGCGTTCGGGTCGATGGAAGAACTGGATGACTGAACCCGGTATCTGAACAGCAAAATGGTCGCATTGTAACAGATGCGGTCTTTCCTTTTTCTGTATTTTCGACGGGATTTTATTCCGAAAAAGACCGGTTGATTTCTGTGGCCCTTAGTAGGGAGATCGGAAATTCTCCCCCCGATGCTTTTGAATACCTGAATTTACGGAGGGCAGAAGATATGTACAGAAATCATGAAGGTTTCAGCGACCCGACCGCAGGAGCGGCGATCAGCAGTGTAATGCGGGAATACCGGCAGAAGAGAAAGGAAACGTGGCGCAAAGAGACAGAGATCAAAGAACGCAGGAAAGTTTACATCGCGTCAAGGTACGCGGGAGACATTCGGAAAAATGTTTCCGACGCAAGACTGTACTGCAGGGCGGCGATCAGAGCCGGCTGCATTCCCGTCGCTTCGCATCTCATGTATCCGGAAGTTCTGGATGACAATGATCCGAAGGAACGCGAGCTCG
>ONOC01000046.1 GCA_900319355.1 uncultured Eubacteriales bacterium
CAGTTGTGATAACCGATCCTGACCATGTGGTGATGATGCTGGTCCGTGATCCAGTCCACGTCATCCGTGTACCATTCCATGATCTCAAGCATCTTTGTTTCCCAGTCGATCGTGGCCTTCCGATCTGCCTCTGTCTCCTCTTTTTCCATCGTGACATCGATCTCATCATAGCCGAAAATATACTGTCCGGCATTCCAGATGGAAAAATTCGAGTCCGGACCCGGATCGGTCTTTCCTCCGCGCGCCTCGACCAGCCCGTCGTGGCGGCGCTTGTACTCTTCCTGCTGATCTCCCTTCAGATGCGTCGCGAAAACGCGGTGGCGAATCAGTTCCTTGTTCGGGCGCACGATGCCGAAGTCATGATACATCAGCCTCATTTCCTGATCCGGCGCGGAAATCCACTCCGCAGTTCCCTCCAGCGGCTGAAGGATCTGCTTCAGCTCCTCCATCCTCTCCTTCACAGCAGGGCTCATCACACCCTGTTCGTAGTAACCGAAGACAAGGCTGTCCACATTCCAGAGACTGAAATTGTACGCCTCCAGATCATCCAGAAAACGTGTCAGCTCATTCCAGACCCTTCCGATCCCGGACCTGAAATCCTGAAATTTTCCCTCGTTGATTTTTGCCGCAAATGCATGTCTTTCCATAAGAATCTCTTCTCCTTTCAGCCCCCGTTCAGCGTTTACCTGCAGATTTCCCGCAGCGCGTCAAACAGTTTCGTCATCTGTTCTTTCGTACCAATGGTAATTCTGAGATAATTGTCCGTTCCCGGTTTATCAAAGTAACGCACATAAATGTGTCTGTCCCTGAGTTCCTCAAAAATCTTTCCCGCGGGCACACTGCGGTGTGACGCGAAGATAAAATTGGCCTTTGAATCAGGGAAATGGAAGCCGAGCTTCGTGAGCTCTTCCTTTGACCACTCCCGCGTCTCGATGATTTTTTTCCTCGTCTCATCAAAATACGCTCTGTCCTTCACGGCCGCTGTGCCTGCCGCCAGTGCCGCCCTGCTGATCGTATAGGAATTGAACGAATTTCTCACATGATAGAGACACCGGATCAGTTTCTCATTTCCGATGGCAAACCCGATCCTCATCCCGGCCATGGAACGCGACTTCGAAAACGTCTGCACGATCAGAAGATTTTCATAAGAAGGCAGAAGACGCAGTGACGACTCCGTGCCGAAATCAACATACGCCTCATCGACGATCACCACAGATTTCGGGTTCGCGCGGACGATTCTCTCCACCGTATCCACCGGCATGGCGAGACCCGTCGGCGCATTCGGATTTGGAAAAATTACCCCGCCGTTCGGCTGTTCATAATCGGACGGATTAATGGAAAAATCATCCTCAAGCTTTATCATCCTGTACGGGATGCGAAAGCATTCGGCCCACACATCATAGAAGGAGTAGCTGATCTCCGGAAACAGAACCGGCAGTCCCACCGGATTGTTGAAAAAGGTCAGGAACGACATCGCAATCACATCATCGGAGCCCACGCCGACAAATACCTGAGAAGGCTTCACCCCGTAGAAATCCGCGATCGCCTGAACCAGCTCCGTGGCAAGCGGATCCGGATACAGACGCATATCCTCCGCACGGAGCGCCGCCAGCGCCTTTCCCACCTCCGGTGACGGCGGATACGGATTTTCATTCGTATTCAGTTTGACCATGTCAGCCTCATTCGGCTGCTCACCGGGCACATACGGTTCCACACTTCGGACATTTCTCATCCATTCGTCATTCATCATCTGGCCGCCTTTTCTTTTTCATTTTTCATATAGAAAATTCATTTACATTTCCGGTCCTGTGCTATATGTATGGGCGTGTACGGAGGTACTTCCATCCGCGACGCGCTCTCGCTTGTCCTCGACGCAGCGGTGGTAAGTTCATCCGTCGCTCACGCTCGGATTCACTAACCACCGGCGTCTGCGGATGTCGCGTCTGGGAGTACACTCCGCACGCGCCCGTCTGCAGTCTCTGTCCCGGCTGCACAAGCCCGCAGCACCGATATGCATCCCCGTGCTGCGGTATCAGGACAGCACACAGGCTTTTCTTCTTCACAGCCACCACGGTTCCGTCCGGGCGTGTGCTGAGCGTGCTCCCGGACGCGACATCCGCGGACGGAAGCACCTCTGCACACGCCCGTCTGCAGTCTCTGTCCCGGCAGCACACGCCCGCAGCACCGATATGGATCAGCCGTGCCGCTTCCAGGTTCTGGGATAGAACAGAATCAGGATCGGCAGAAGCTCCAGCCTGCCTGCCCACATATCAAAAATCATCACGAGCTTTGCCCACCAGCTGTAGGCACTGAAATTGCTCGTCGGACCGACGCCGGCAAAGCCCGGTCCGATATTGTTCAGTGTAGCCGCCACCGCGGACACATTCGTCTCAAAGTCAAATCCCTGCAGAGAGATGATCAGAATTGACAGTCCGAACACGAGGAAGTAGCTGATCAGGAAAATGTACGCGGAGCGCAGTGATTTTTCACTGATCGCCGTCCCGTCCATGCGGACTTTCTGCACCGCTCTCGGATGAATCAGCGTATAAAGCTCACACTTCAGCGATTTCAGCACAATCAGGACACGGCTGACCTTGATGCCGCCGCCCGTGCTTCCCGCACAGGCACCGCAGATCATCAGCAGAAACAGGATAAATTTGGAAAAAGACGGCCATAGATCAAAATTGGTCGTCGCGTATCCGGTGGTCGTGATGATCGTACCGACCTGGAAAAACGCTGCGCGAAGCGTTTCTTCAGCCCCTTTATAGACGCCCGGCATCTGCGCCGTCAGATTTGCTGCGATGAGAAGAGCCGAAGCCACAATGATCGCGATATAGGTTCTCACTTCGGACATGCGGAACGCTTCCTTCGGGTGCCGGATCAGGCAGAGATAATAGAAGGAAAAATTCACGCCGAAGGCGATCATGGCAACGGTGATGATCCACTGCTGCACAGGCGTATAATCCGCACAGCTTGAATTCAGCACACCGAAGCCTCCGGTTCCGGCCGCGCCGAACGAAATGCAGAAACTGTCGAACCAGTTCATGCCGGAAATCAGCAGCGCGGCAATGGTGATCACCGTCATGGCCAGATAAATCCGGTAGAGCGTGCGCGCGTTGTTCTTCACGCGGGGAACGAATTTCGTCACCTCATAGCCCGGCGACTCCGCCTTCATCAGATTCATATGTGAACCGCCGCTGCTCGGAATCAGCATCAGCATAAAGACAAGGACGCCCATGCCGCCGACCCAGTGGGTGAAGCTGCGCCAGAACAGCGAAGTATGACAGAGCGCCTCTACATCCGTGAGGATAGAGGATCCGGTCGTCGTGAATCCGGAAGCCGTCTCAAAAAGCGCATCAATATAAAACGGGATCTCACCGGTCAGCACGAACGGCAGCGCACCGTAGGCACTGATCAGGACCCAGGTAAGGCCGACAGCCACATACCCTTCCTTCTGGTAGATCTCCATATTTTTAGGCCGGCGGAAGGAAAGCAGCTGTCCGACCGCGATGGCGATCAGGGCCAGCACCAGATAAATCAGCCCCTGCCTGTCCTGATAAATGCAGGCGATCAGACAGGGAATCAGCATCAGAAATCCCTCGATTTTCAGTGCCCAGGCGAGCACCCATCCGATTACAGGAAAATTCATGTCAGTCCTCTTAGCTCAATACCGTTCGGCTTACGCCGGCGGCTCTTATTTGGCAATAATATCGTAAATGTCGTCAAATCCGAGATGCGTCGTGACGATGATGACCGCATCCCCTTCCTCGAAGCAGTCCTGCCCTCCGGGAATAATCAGCTTCTCGTTCCTCATGATACCCGCAACGAGCACATTGTCCTTCAGATGCATTTCCTGAAGAGAGATACCGATCACCTTGGAGTTCGGGCGGATCAGGAATTCCATCGCTTCGACGCGTCCGTTCATCAGCCGGTACAGTGTCTCTACATTGCTGTCCATGCTGTTGCCGGTCGCACGCACGTACTGAATGATCCTCTGTGCGGTAATGTTCTTCGGATCGACGATCGTATCGAGCTCAAGTCTTTCAATGATACCGTTCAGCGCACCGTGATTGATCTTCGTAATGCATTTCTCACGCACATGCTCCTGCGCGTACATGGACAGCATCGCATTGATCTCATCAATGCCGGTACATGACACGAAGGCATCCACATCGTCGATGTGCTCCTCCGCCAGCACCTCCTGATTTGTGCCGTCTGCGCAGCAGATCATGGCTTCCGGAAAGGCGTCATTCAGCTCATCACAGCGGGTGCGGTTTCGCTCGATGATTTTTACATCGATCTTATTCCGCAGAAGCATTTTCGTCAGATAGAAGGAGATCTCACCGCCGCCCACGATCATGACACTGCGGATCCTTCTGGAACGGACGCCGAAGTGGCGGAAAAACTGGTCAGCCTCCAGCGGCGAAATAATGATGGTCAGCACGTCGCCGCGCCGGATCTCAAAATCGCCGTTGGGGATCATGACATCGTTCCCGCGTTCCGCAATGCAGACCAGCACAGCCTGAGAAATCTTCTGCATGGCGTCCTTCAGCGTCATGCCGTCATATGCCGAGTTCTCCGGCACCTTAAACCGCAGCAGATCGATTTTGTCATGGGCAAAGCTGTCAACTTCGATGGCGTTCGGAAAACGGATCAGGTTCAGCATTTCATGGGCTGCCTCGTACTCCGGATTGATTGTCATCGAGAGATGGAGCTCGGACTTCAGAAAATCGCTCTCTTCCGAATAGATCGGATTGCGCACTCTCGCGATCGTGTAACAGCCGACCTTCTGCTGTGCGATCACACAGGTCAGCAGATTGACCTCATCACTCTCTGTCACGGCGATGATCATGTCGGCCACGTCCAGCCCGGCCTCCTTCAGTGTCGCATAGCTGGTTCCGTTTCCGACCACGCCCATAACATCATAAATCGTAGATATATCACGCACGACATCCGCGTCTACATCTACGATCGTCACATTGTTATCTTCTGTTGACAGCTGGGCAACGATGGCTCTTCCGACCTTGCCGCAGCCCACAACGATAATCTGCATGTTTCCTCCTCATTTCCG
This sequence comes from uncultured Eubacteriales bacterium, assembly GCA_900319355.1. Taxonomy (GTDB): domain Bacteria; phylum Bacillota; class Clostridia; order Lachnospirales; family Lachnospiraceae; genus Bilifractor. Next base: position 5,072 of record ONOC01000046.1, read on the forward strand.
GCGCATTCTCTGTCTTTTCTGCCGGGGAAAAAATTTATTATATCATCAGCCTCTGTCTGCAACAAGAGGCCGTGTCTGTGCCACATCCGCCCGGAAAGCCCGGTCTTCAGTGATCCGTGTGAAGAAAGCGGAACGGCTCCTCATCCTCCAGAAAATGATAGAGGCAGTATGCCGCATTCAGTGCCACCGGCTCTTCTTTCAGAATTCTCCGGCATTCGTCCCTGTCGGCCAGAACAACGGAAATCTCCTCCGCAGGCTCCTCAAAACGGTCACTGATTTTTCCGTCGGCGTATCCGTAAACGATCGCACAGGCCTCATCTGTCATGCCGATGGTCGTGAAGCGCGGTGCCTCATACATCGGATCCGGATGAAGCGGATGCAGATTAAGCCCCGTCTCCTCATGCATCTCCCTCACGGCGCCGTCGTGAAAATCCTCGCCTTCCTCGGTCAGTCCCGCCGGAAGTTCGTAGATATACGTGCCGGCTGGATAGCGGAACTGCCGGATGAGCACCACCCGGTCGTGCTTCTCGCCGTAAAGGGCATAGATGATCACGCCGTCCGTGTGGATTTTTCCGGTGGTGATCATCAGATGGTCAATATCCTGTGCGCGGGAAGCCACGCGGTAGTCGCTGTGGTGGCCCTTGCTGTTGTGTCCCTCCACCGCATACATAGAGAGGAAGTGGTTCTTTGTAAGCTGCGTGATTTTATCAATGACTGCCATCCTTCATTTCCTCCTGGTAAGTTCTGTCATATCCTGCCCCGCGCTTTTCGTCTGCCCTGCACGAAGGACAGCTGATCTGCCGGTTCATCTCGCCCTTCCGTGAAGGATCGGAGACAGATGCGGATAGATCAGGAATGTGATCAGCACATCAATCATGCCCTTGACAAAGGTGAACGGCATATTGAAAAGAAGAAGGCTCTGCTCCACACTGCTGACAGACGGAATGATGGCCTGATACATCGCAAGGATCGTTTCTTTCGGCATGAAATTGTAATAGACCGGATAAACGATAAAAGCGTTGAAAGGGTAGCTCGCCGCCGCCATGCACACCGCGCCGACCAGAGACGCGATCATCGCGCCCTTCTTCGTTTTCTTTAATTTGTAAATGGTTCCCGCAACGCCGGCGAAAACCGCGCCGAGCAGGAAATTGGAAAGTTCTCCGATCGCAAAGCTTCCCGAAACAAACGTGTGCAGGATATTCTTGACCAGCTCGATCAGGATGCCGCACACAGGTCCCATGGAAAAAGCACCCAGCAGCGCCGGAAGATCAGAGAAATCGAATTTGATAAATGAAGGCATCAGCACCGGAACCGGAAGCTCTATCAGCTGCAGCACAAAGGCGACCGCAGAAAGGATTCCCGTCACCACAATGTAATGCACCGTCATTCTGCTTCTGCTGCCCTCCGCGCGTCCGCTGCCGGATGCACTGTTTTCTTTTTCCGGCCCTGCCGCTGTTATGTTCTGCATATTTCTCACTCCTTTATGATTTTCAGTCTGCCGCTGCCCTCCGCATCTCCGGCATGCCCGGAGATACCGTTACCTCAGGGAGGCGGACACAGCTACTATAATACCAGAAATTTCTCTTTGCAGCATAAAAAAGAGCCCGGATCCTCCGGATCCGGGCATTATGTCATTTTTTCGCGCTGCCTTCATCGGCTTTCTTTAATTCTTCCTGATACTTACGGTTTCTTTCCTCATCATAGGAATAGTCCACACAGCGGAATCCGTCCTTGCCTGTCTGCTTTGTCTTGTACAGCAGATGGTCAGCGATCGTAAAGCAGCTCTCATAGGAAGGATACGTGGAATCATTGACGCAGCACCCGATACTGACGGTGATGACATCGCCTGTCTCATCATTCAGCACGATGCTCTTAACGCTCTGATTCAGATTGCGCAGCCGTTCCTCGATGGTATTGCGGTCCACCATTCTGACGGCATAGATCATGAACTCATCGCCGCCGTATCGCATCAGCACATCCTGTGTGCGGAAACACTCGCGCATCTTTCCTGACACGCCGACAAGCACCTCATCGCCTCTCTTGTGTCCGTACGTATCATTGACGCGCTTGAAATCATCGATATCCAGAATAATGAACGCGCCGGGCACACCGCTGGTGATCAGCGCATTCATCGTCTCCTGCCCGCCTCTTCTGTTCAGAAGCTCCGTCAGCGGATCATGGACCGCATAAGCAGAGGCGGTACTGGTCTGCGAAATACTCTGCAGCCGCCGGCACACATTCTGGACGGTGAGCACCATGGACACCACGCTGATCAGGAGACCGTAAAGAATATAACGGAGCGCATCCTCAGGCACATCAACAAACGCTTCGACCGCTCCGACATACATGATATCCATGACGGCAATCAGCACCAGCACATGCCATGGCTTGTCAAAGATCAGCGGCGGCAGTACCGCAAGAAAAACCATGTAGAGCAGCACGCCGTCATCCGACATGACACCCAGATTCAGAACGGCCGCAAGAACCAGCAGCACAATCGTCAGGGTATACAGCTTGGCCGTCGCATACCTGAAACTGTTTCTGTCACCAAGCTCGGCGCATCCGAGCAGAAACACAAAAAGAATCAGGAAATAGAAGCAGTATCCGAAATACGTTCTGTGCCCGATAATCATCTGAAACAGATAATCAATAGAGAACAGAACGATGCCGCCGACAATCAGATGCATCAGCGTTTCGGAATTCACTTCTCTTGCCCGGTCTCTGTACTCATTAAAAGTCGGAGGATCCAGTGCATTTTTTAATTTTTCAAGATATTCAGCTGCCAGTCCCTTCATATCTGAAAATCTCCGTTGAATTCTGTTCCGGGGCCCCGTTGTTCAGAGGCACCCCAGATCCTTCATTGCCTTCCTGAGAATCACCTTATGTTCCTCTTTCATTTCCGTCAGCGGAAGTCTCGGTATGCCTGCCGCATAACCCTGCATGTTCAGTGCCGCTTTCACCGGGATCGGATTCACTTCGCAGAACAGCGCCCGGATCAGCGGAAGCGCCTTCAGCTGCATCGCCGCGCCCTTCCTGAAATCGCCCTCAAGACACGCCATGCAGAGATCGTGCGTATACTGCGGTGCAACGTTCGAAAGAACGGAGATCACGCCGATGCCGCCCAGCGACATGATCGGCACGATCTGGTCGTCATTTCCGGAATAAATATCCAGATTTCCCTGCGAAAGTTCCGCAAGCTTCGCGATCTGACTGATGTTGCCGCAGGCTTCCTTGATTGCCGTGATATTGTCCACATGGCTGCCGAGATATGCAGCTGTCTCGGGCAGAATATTGACGCCCGTTCTGGACGGTACATTATACAGAATGCACGGGATGTCGATGGCCCCTGCGATGGCCGTAAAGCTGGCAATCAGTCCGTCCTGCGTCGCCTTGTTATAATACGGTGTCACCAGAAGACAGCCGTCAGCACCCGACTTTTCCGCTTCCTTCGACATCATGATCGCGTGCGCCGTATTGTTGGATCCGGTTCCCGCGATGACCGGCACTCTTCCTGCTGCTCTCGCCACCGCACAGCGGATGGCTTCCAGATGCTCATCGTCATCCAGCGTCGGAGCCTCGCCGGAAGTCGCGCAGACGATGATGGCATCGGTATGCCCCGCAATCTGGTCATCAATCAGCTTTTCCAGCTCATCAAAATTAATTTCTCCGTTTTCCTTCATCGGCGTCGCAAGTGCGACTCCTGCACCCCTGAATAATGACATAACTTCCTCCTTATAACCGGAATTCCATTATACCACAACGAAACTCATGGGGGAATGTGTTTCGTTCCCGCAAGCTGCATTGCCGGAACGGATCTGCCGCACCCTTACGCTTTTACATGGCGCAGAATTGCTGCCGCCACATCATCCAGCGTGATAATGCTGTCCCATTCCTCCTCCGGAACCATGGCATGATATTCGCCTTCCAGCTTTGACATGATGTATATGAATCCCATGGAATCAATGGCTGTCTCCGTTCTCAGATTTGTCTCCGGCGTCAGTTCCCCCTTCACCATTTCCGGCACATCGGCCAGAATGATTTCCGCTGTCCTCTTCGCGATTTCTTCCTTTGTCGGCATCTGTCTCTTCCCCCTGCTGATCATCTGAAGCCGCATATTCCTGAAGTTTTCTCCGCACGACCTTCCCCGCGGCATTTCTGGGAAGCGGTCCTTTGCAGCGGACGATCCGCCTGACCTGCCGTCCGATCGGAAAATGATCCATCAGATCCCTGATGGCCTTCTCCGTCTCCTCTTCTGTTCTGTCGCCGTCATAATACAGGACCACGCCGTCCTCATCGCCCGCGCAGGCAAAATCCAGACCGCGCAGCGCGCCGGCGATCCTCGCCTCGTATTCCGGCAGAAAAATCTTCGTTCCGTCCTTCAGTACGAGCATATCCTTCTTTCTGCCCGTGATGTGAAGCCTTCCGTTCTCATCCAGATAGCCGAGATCACCCGTATGAAGAACACCGTTCTTCAGGACTGCCGCCGTTCCGGCCCTGTCCCTGAAATATCCCTGCATCATGCATGTCGGCGCTTCGACCAGAATCTCCCCGTCCTCTGCGATGGATACCGTATCGTCCATGCACACGTCCATCGCGAAAGGATCGCCCGACGTGCTGATCGCAATACCCGAGCTTGTCTCCGTAAGCCCGTACCCGAAAGACACCAGAAATCCCGCCTCCTGCGCGCTGCGGATATCCTCCTTCTGACATCCGCCCGCACCGATCAGCATGATACGCAGTTCTTCGTTAAAAATCCTCCTGCTCAGGAGGAAGTGAAACAGAACCGGCACCAGCGAGACCGCGGTCGGCCGGTAATAATCAAAATCATCCGTGATATGACGTCTCCCACGGCCAAGCGCGGTACATGCCCCGCAGGAAAACGGCCACAGAAGTCCGCAGACAAAGCCGAAGACATGGCACAGCGGCAGCAGACTGAGCAGTCTGTCCTCAGGTGAGAGAGGCAGCCTGTCACTTCCGTTGTCAGCGGATGCGGCAAGCGACGTCCCGGTGAGGATCACGGCTTTTGCGCTCTCTGTCGTGCCGGAGGTAAAGAACAGGAACCGGTCCGGCACACCGGCGCTGATATCCTCCCGTATGCGCATGGCAGACCCCAGTGTCCACAGAAGCGAGACATCCGTACCGTCGATTCTCGCCTTCATAACGGCGGCATCCTTCGTCGGCTCCAGCATCACCACCGTGAAGCCCGCGGCATTCGCCGCAAAAATCTCCACAATGCAGCCGTACGACCCGTCCGTGATAATACCTTCGGTGCCCGTTCCCGGAAAACGCCGTTTCAGTTCCCTGCGTCTTCCGTCCACATCCTCCTGAAACTTCCGGAAGCTGACCGTCTTTTTCTTCGTTTCCACACTGTGGTCTTCTGAAAGTTCCACCGACTGATACAGAAAGGCGGGCCGGTCGCCGAAATCCCGCGCCTGCCGCTCCATCATCTCCGTCAGATTTTCGAATCTTTCCCTTTTCACACTCATACTAATAGTATATCATCTCGCCTCTGCGGTTTCACTATTTATTTAAACAAACAGTATCCTGTTTTATGCAGTTTTTCACAAATTTTCGGGCGATTATGATATGATTGATTTACAATTGTTCAAAAATCAGTTCGTCGGACTCTTTTTTTACGTCATTATGGAAAAGCAGTCCGTCATGTGTCTTACCCGCCGGAACAGGGCGGAAACAGGGAAAGGGAGGTATCTCTTATGGACACCAGTATGAAAATCTGTATTATCGGCGCAGGGCCTGCAGGTCTCTCCGCAGGTATGTATCTGGAAAAGAAAGGATATAGGAATTATACCATTCTGGAAGCCCGTGATCACGTCGGCGGCAAGTGCAGCAGCCCGGAGTACAACGGACGCCGCTATGAGATGGGCGCCATCATGGGCGTTCCGAACTACTATGCCGTCAACGATGTGGAGGAATTCTGCGGCTTCACGCACGACGGACCCTCACTGATCCGGAAATATAAGGACATGAACGGCAATGAGATCGATCCGTTTAATCCGAAGAAGAACGTGACAAGAATTCCGCACCTTCTTGCGCTGAAAAAACAGGTGAAGAAACTCGGAGAACTTCTGGAGACGAAGTATAAGGGATATGACCTGAACGGCCACAGAGGTGTGGCAGAGGGCCGCTATGACGGCTTTGCCCAGACGCCCGCCCGTGAGAGAGTCTCCGGTGAAAACGAGAATCTGAAAGATCTCGCGCTCCCGTTTTCCCGCTTCTGCAGGCTCAACGGGATTGAAGACGTACAGGAAATCTGGGTCGGACCGTACACGTCCTTCGGTTACGGCTACTTCGACGACATCCCCGCCGCCTATGTGCTGAAATACCTGGATTTTAAAACAGCCATGAACTTCTTCAAGCTGAATCTGACCACCTGGAAAGACGGCACACAGTCCATCTGGGAGCGGCTTGATGCGAAGCTGACCAATCATGCCCGGCTGAATTCCCATATCACATCGGTCGAGAGAAAGGACGGGAAGGTATATGTCACCGTCAACGGCGAGACAGAGGAATACGACAGGCTGATCGTCACCTCTCCTCTTCAGTACTTCCCGGATTATGCGGACGCACGTGACGACGAGAAGGAGTATTTCTCAAAAATCGACTACGAGCGCTATGATGTGATGGCCTTCCTGACAAAACCTGAGGATCATCCGGATATTTCCTATTATATTTTCGAGAACATGCAGCCTGAGCGGTACGGTCATCTGATGGTTTATTACAGAAGATGGCGCGACGATATTAATCAGCCGATCACCACCTACGCTCTCCGCAACCGTCCGGGTCATCCGGAGATCCCTTATGACAACTGTAAGGCGACCGTACTGCATGATCTGGAAGTCATGCACAATCCGGCGGATGAAGTGATCCGTGAGGAAGACTGGTATTACTTCCCTCATATTTACTCTGATGATTACGCGGCAGGCTGGTACGACAAAGTGGAAGCCATGCAGGGCAAATACAATACCTACTACGCCGGCGAGATCATGAGCTTCGGCGATATGGACGAGACCGCAGAATACAGCCGCGAACTTGTGGAAAGATTTTTCTGATGCCCAGATACATAAAAATAAGCAGTTTCTGTGAAGTATAAAAGAAGCCTGCCCGGCTCTGTATCATGAGAACCGGTCAGGCTTCCTTATTTCACTTTTCCTTATCCTCTGCGCTTTCGGCTTCGATTTCCTTAATCACGCATTCATTTCCGCGCAGCAGCCATGTCTCGGCGCTGTGACAGTAGGGGCATTCCCGCCCGTACTTCACCGTGGGATAGGTTCTCCTGCAGCTGTCGCACCAGGTTACTGCGGGTATCGTCACCAGCTTCAGTTCCGCATCCTTCAGAACCGGATGGCGCGTCCGGAAATAATTCCAGCAGTCGGTGAAATAATCGGTCATGATGCCCGAAACCTCACCGACCTCCAGCGTGACCGAACCGATTTTTGTCAGATTTTTCTCCTCCGCCAGCTCGTCCAGCGTCTTCGCGATGTGAAAAACAATCCCCATTTCATGCATACGTCTGTTCCCCGTGCCGGCTGCCCTGATCATGCCAGGTCCTCTGATATCTCACGGTTTATTTCCGTACAGCAGCCTGCTTTACTGTCTTCTCCGCCGCGTCTTTTGCTTCTTTTCCGCGGTTCATGATAATTCTGATCTCGCGCTTCGCCGCGTATGGTGCGATCAGCTTCATCTTGTCCTCTGCACGGATATAGTTTGTATTCTCCGGCAGATCGCGGTACAGATGAATCGCGTCGAATTCGCATCTTGTCGTGCAGAGACCGCAGCCGATGCAGCGGTTCAGATCCACGGTCGTCGCGCCGCAGCCGAGGCAGCGGTGTGCCTCACAGGTCACCTGCTCTTCTGTCAGCGGCAGTCTGGTATCATCGAAGCGGTCATCCGTCTTCTTTGTGCCCGGAATGTTCCGCGCGGCATGATCATACCCCTCAGGGATGGTGATGTCGTCCTTATCCAGCTCCGCAAATTCCCTGAGATCTCTGGCTATGGTCAGAGACTGTCCCTCATGAACAAAACGGTGCATCGACTCCGCGCCCTTCTTGCCTTCCGCAATGGCGTCGATGGCAAATCTCGCGCCGTGATTGATGTCGCCTCCGGCAAAGATATCCGGCTCTCCGGTCTGGAAAGTCACGGGATCGCTGATCACGGTGCCGCCGCGTCTGGTTTCCGCCTTTGTTCCCTTCAGCAGATCTCCCCATACCGCAGACTGACCGATGGCTTCCAGCACGCAGCTGCAGGAAACGGTGATGGTCTCGTTCTCATCATATTCAGGACTGAACCGGCCGGCGTCGTCCTTCACTCTCGTGCACTTCTTGAAAATCACGCCGGTGGCCCTGCCGTCCTCTGTCAGGATCTCCTTCGGGCTCCATCCGTTTCTGATCTCGATACCTTCCCTGACCGCCTCTTCCACTTCATCGGCAGAAGCCGGCATCTCGTCCTCGCCCTCGAGGCAGAGCATCGTCACATGGCCGCCTGTCATGCGCAGCGCCGTTCGTGCTACATCGACAGCCACATTGCCGCCTCCGATGACAACGACATCGCCGTCCAGCCGGATGCCGTGATCGCGGTTGGCCCGGTTCAGGAAACTGATACCCGATTCCACACCCTCTGCGGTTTCGCCGGGCACACCGGTGTTTCTTCCGCCGGAAAGACCGATGGCCAGATAGAACGCCTTATAGCCCTGCTTTCTCAGCTCCTCGATGGTGACGTCACGGCCGACCTCTGTGCCGCAGCGGAACTCAATGCCCATCTCACGGAGCACATCGATCTCCGCTTCCACCAGATCCTTCGACAGACGGAAGGAAGGCATGCCGTAGGTCATCATGCCGCCGGGCTTTTCATTCTTCTCAAAAACGGTAACCGGATACCCTTTCGTCCGGAGATAATACGCGCAGGACATACCGGCCGGTCCGGCACCGATCACAGCCATCTTATAGCTGTCATCCCAGAATCCGCCCTCATCCTTTTCACAGATCGGAAGAATGCTCTTCCGGAATGCCGGATCCAGCTCCTGCTGCGCGACAAATTTCTTGATCTCATCGATGGCCACCGGTTTATCCACGGTGCCCCTCGTGCACGCATCCTCACAGCGCCGGTTGCAGATCGCGCCGCAGACCGCCGGGAAAGGATTGTCCTGACGGATCAGCTTCAGCGCCTCGTCATACTTTCCTTCTCTCGCCTTGCGCACATAACCCTGTACGGCGATATGCGCCGGGCACGCAGCCTTGCACGGAGACGTGCCGGTGTCGTAGCAGTTGATTTTTGCATCCTCGCGGTAATGGATATTCCAGTTGTCCGCGGTCCACCTTGTCTCGTCGGGAAGAAGGCTTAAAGGATAGGTCACTTCGGAGCCGTCCTTCCTCTGAAGCTTCTGGCCGAGTTTCGCGGCACCGGTCGGACAGATCTCCACACACTTGCCGCAGGCCACGCACTTATCCTTATCCACATGCGCGCGGAAAGCGGAGCGGGACATATTCGGCGTATTGTACAGCTGGGAGGTCCGGATCGCGTTGCAGACACCGGGCGCGCAGTTGCACAGGCCGACGATTTTTTCCTCGCCGTCAATATTGGTCGTCTGGTGAACAAAGCCGTGGCGCTCACCGCGCTCGCAGATCTCCAGCGCCTCTTCCTTCGTAATATAGTGGCCGCGTCCCGTGTTGACACACCACTCCGCGAGATCTCCGAATCCGATGCAGCATTCCTGCTCAATGGACCCGTCGCCCTCTCCGCGGATTCTCTGCTGTCTTCTGCAGGTACATACGCCGACGGAGATTCTGCCTTCGTATTTGTCCAGCCAGTGCGAGATGTGCTCGATCGGAACCGACTCGCTGATCGTATCGATGGCCTTTTCCACCGGAATGACATGCATGCCGATGCCCGCGCCTCCCGGTGGCACCATCGGGGTGATGCCCTCCAGCGGCATCTGCGTCATCAGATTGAAGAACGTCGC